>CBDUSJ010000119.1:0-7550 GCA_965369845.1 uncultured bacterium
CGATGATACCAATGACTGTGAATTTTTTTATGAATAGCAGTAAAAACAAATTGCATGCAAAAACAAATGCTATGTTTTATGGGCTTTCAATAATAGTAATTTATACGGTTATTGGTGTATTTTTTTCTGTTTTATTTGGTCCAGATTCAATAAAAAATATAATCTCTAACTGGATTACGAATTTAATATTTTTCTTATTGTTTACTTTTTTTGCAGCATCCTTTTTCGGTTTGTTTGAATTTGTTTTACCTTCTTCATTAATTAATAAAACTGATAAACAAGCTGACAGAGGGGGATACATAGGAACATTTTTTATGGCCCTTATTTTAGTATTTGTTGCATTTTCGTGTACTCTTCCACTTGTGGGCATAATATTGGTTGAAGCGGCCACAGGAAGTATACTCAAGCCAACTATTGGAATGTTCGGATATTCTGTTGGTCTTGCTTTACCTTTTACGATTCTGGCTCTTATCCCTTCATGGTTGAATAAATTACCTAAATCGGGTGGTTGGCTAAATTCGGTAAAAGTTGTTTTGGGATTTATTATTCTTGCATTCGGAATGAAATTTCTTCTTGTTCCGAATCAAGCATTAGGTTGGGGAATTACTCGTGAATTTTTTATAGCGATTTGGATAGTATTGTTTATATTACTGGGATTTTATTTATTAGGTAAGATCAAGTTTGCTCACGACAGCGATATAAAATATATAGGTGTACCTCGTTTACTATTAATTATCATAACATTCACATTTGCTGTTTATTTGATACCCGGTATGTTTGGCGCACCCTTAAAAGCAGTTTCAGGATTTTTACCTGATGAATCTTCTTTTAATTTAATCGAAATTATTAGTGAAAACAAAGGGAGTGTTGTTTATTCAGAGTATGAATCAAATATTTGTGAAGAACCTAAATATTCTGATTTGTTTAAATTACCTCACGGGTTACAAGGATATTTTGATTATGAACAGGGATTAGCATGTGCGAAAGAATTAAATAAACCGATTCTTCTTGACTTTAAAGGGCATGCATGTGCAAATTGTAAAGTGATGGAAAAAAATGTATGGTCAAACCCTGAAGTTTTAAAACGCTTACATGAAGATTATGTAATTATTGCTTTATATGTCGATGATAGAACAGAGTTGCCCGAAGCTGAATGGATAACTTCAACATTTGATGGAAAGATTAAAAAAACCATTGGGAAGAAAAATACTGATTTTCAAATCTCAAAGTATAATGTAAATGCCCAGCCCTATTATGTTTTGCTCGACACCGATGGGGAAATGTTAGTAAATCCGAGGGCGTACGGTCTTGATGTGAGCGAATATGTCGATTTTCTCGATAGTGGCATAGAAGAATTCAAGAAGCGAAAGTGATTATTTAATCCAAAATTGGAAGATCTTTGTTCTTGTTATTTTTCAATAATTCACTTCTCTTGTCAAGCAATTCGTCGATACTATTTTCTGACATCTCCGGATTTCGTAAAAGTTTGTCAATTTCATTGATGTCATTTACAATTTCTTGCTTTACTTCTGTCAGCGGTTCATCTTCGCCAAGTTCATTTTTTAATTGATCGATAAATTCTTTCAATATTTTCTGAAAAGGGCCGCCCATTTGGTTTAAAACTTCTTTTGGGATGTTGGTTTTCATCATCTCATAATTTCTGATGATAAAATCAAGGTTTTGAAAAAATGCAGGGTCAACATAAGCAAACTGCTCTTTGTCAGTATTAGCCCTGATTTTTTTAAATAATCTTATTAACTGATCCAACTCGTCCCCAAACGTTTCATTCGCTTGATTCATAATATCCTGATAATTGAGATTTGATGCTGCAAAATTATTTAAACAATTCAGTATAATATTTGTAAAAATACGGAATTGTCTCGATACCTTTATAAAAATTATACAAAGGATAGTTTTCGTTCGGAGAATGAATTGCGTCGGATTCGAGGCCGAAACCCATAAGTATCGATTTGGTGCCAAGAATTTTTTCAAAGGTTGAGATGATCGGGATACTTCCACCGCTTCTTACCGGCACAGGCCTTTTGCCGTAAGATTCAGTATATGCTTTGTCGGCAGCATGGTAAGCCTTCATGTTTGTTGGTGAAATATAACCCTGTCCACCGTGCAATGGTGTCACTTTTACTTTTACATAAGGCGGAGCTATCGATTCAAAATGTTTTTTAAATAATTCGGCAATTTTTTCGTGATTCTGATTTGGCACAAGGCGCATCGATATTTTTGCATGAACCTTGGAAGGAATTACCGTTTTAGCGCCTTCACCCATGTAGCCGCCCCAGATACCGTTTACATCGAGTGATGGCCGGTTGCCGGTGCGTTCATTAGTGGAGTAACCTTTTTCACCGCAAACTTCATCAATGTCGAGAGCTTTTTTGTATTCGTCAAGGTTGAACGGAGCTTTTGCCATCTCGGCTCTTTCTTCATCCGGAACATCAAGAACATCGTCGTAGAAACCCGGGATTGTAATTTTATTATTTTCATCGGTCAGCGAGGCTATCATTTTACACAACACGTTTGCCGGATTAGCCACAGCGCCGCCGAATATTCCTGAATGAAGATCCTTGTTTGGCCCTGTAACCTCAACTTCGAGATATGCCAGACCGCGTAGTCCCGTGGTTATTGATGGAATATCTTTAGCTATCATCCCGGTATCGGAAACAAGGATAATGTCGGCTTTTAATAATTCTTTGTTTCCCTCGCAAAATTTTCCAAGGCTGGTTGAACCAATTTCTTCTTCACCCTCGATCATAAATTTTATATTGCATGGAAGAGTGCCGGTTTTAACCATCAGTTCAAATGCTTTAGCGTGCATAAATGCTTGGCCTTTGTCATCGTCAGCTCCGCGGGCATAGATCTTTCCATCTTTAATAACGGGTTCAAAAGGTTCGGTTTTCCAAAGTTCTTTCGGATCGACAGGCATCACATCATAGTGGCCGTAAACTAATACTGTTGGTTTGGAGGGATCAATAAATTTTTCTCCGTAAACCACAGGATTTCCTTCGGTAGTCATAACTTCAGCCTTGTCGGCGCCGGCATCAAGTATGGCTTTTTTCCAATATTCTGCTGCTCTGATCATATCTTCTTTATGCTCCGGCAACGAACTTATCGATGGTATCCGTATCAGGTTAAATAATTCTTCGAGAAATCGTTCTTTGTTAGATTCGATGTATTCCTTAATATATTTCATTATAATTAATGTATTTATTTTGTTTAATAAAAATGTTCTGTTTCCTGAAAAGCAAAAATTTTACTTTTGTTGTTTTTTAAAACATCGGCAAAATTATAAAATTAAATTGTAAATGAAGAAAATAAAAGTGGCAATTAATGGATTTGGTAGAATAGGAAGAATTACTTGTCGTCAAATGCTTAATAATCAGAATCTCGAACTGCTTGTTGTAAATGATCTCACCGACACAAAAACCCTTGCTCATTTGCTGAAATACGATTCGGTGCAGCGCCGTTTTCCCGGCAAGGTTGAATACGATGAAAATCATTTAATCATAAACGGAAAAAAAATAAGAGTTTATTCGATTGAACAGCCCGAATTAATACCCTGGAAAGATTGGGATATTGATGTTGTAATTGAATCGACAGGAAAATTTGTAACCAAAACCGATGCGGAAAGACATCTAAAAGCCGGGGCGAAAAAGGTGATAATTTCCGCTCCCGCAAAAAGTGAATCTGATGACATTAAATATATTGTTTTGGGTGTGAATGATGAAATTATTGATCGCAACGAACGTATCATTTCAAATTCATCGTGCACGACAAATAATGTTGCCCCGCTGATAATGATCCTCGACGAATTCTGGGGAATAGAAAAAGGGTTTATTACAACTGTACATTCCTATACGAGGGATCAGCATTTGCTGGATGCTCCTCACAAAGACTTACGGCGCGGAAGAGCAGCGGCATATTCTATTATTCCCACAACCACCGGTGCAGCAAAGGCTGCAACAAAAATATTTCCTCACCTTAAGGGAAATCTTGGTGGCTGCGGCATCCGTGTTCCTGTACCTGACGGATCGCTCACCGACCTAACATGTACTCTCAAAAAATCTGCATGTATTGACGAAATAAACCAAAAATTTAAGGAAGCTGCAGAAGGGCGCCTGAAAGGAATTCTTGAATATACCGAAGACCCTGTCGTTTCGGTGGACATAATCGGAAATACTCATTCAGCAGTGTTCGATGCCGGACTTACAGCCGTTCTGGGTTCAAAACATAAATTAGTAAAAGTTGTTGCCTGGTACGATAACGAAATGGGATATTCAACAAGGCTGGTCGAGTTGATTGAAAAGTTTGTTTAAATTTATTTTCTAAAAATTATCCTGATCAAATACTTAGCCAAATATTATTTTGAGGTGGTGGAAATTAAATAAAAGCTATCTTTGACAATAGACTATTATAAAACATTTTTTGTATGAAAATAGAATATAATAACCTTTATACCCATTTTGTTTTCTTAACATTACATCGCGCACCTGTTATATCAGAAAAAAACAGACCTCGAATTGAAAAATATATTACAGGAATTGTAAATAACAATTTATCAAAATTATACGCTATTTATGCCAATCCCGAGCATATACATTTTCTTGTTTCTCGTTCACCTGATATTTCGGAAACCGAATTAGCTACAATTATTGCAGATAGTTCCGAACGTTTTATCAATGCAAACAAGCTTGCCATGGAGAATTTCTCGTGGCAACAATCAGCTTCAGCATTTTCCGTTTCAAAATCAGATGTTGATAAAGTATGCAAATACATATTCAATCAGCCTGAACATCACAAAAAAATGAGTTTTGCAGAAGAATACGATTTGTTTATTCAATATTATCAAAAAAACCTGAAAAAAAAATAAGGTAATAAGGTTTTTGTCCGTGTTTATTTTATTTTTTTTACTAAGGTTTTTGGGTTGGAGATAAGGTTTTTATTAATAGAATTTAATGCTATTATTGAATTGCTGATATTTCCAAAACCTTTATGCAACGAAGTCCGTACGAAACGAAGCAAGCGACACGAAGTTAACCCGTATGGGTACACATGGATGGATTTGCAACCTTATTTTTACAAAAAACATAAACCTTAGTAAAAATATATGACGACCACCTCACAAACCTTATTAACCTTACGACACGAAGTTAGTCCGTATGGATTTTGGAAAGAAGTATGGAGTAGAAATTTCTGAATAATAATGATTGCTTTTTTCATTGAAGTGTCGATAGTAAGCGGGGCAGTGTTGCTCAAAGGTATAATAAATAAAACACACTCAGCACCTCAAAATAATATTTAGCCAAATAATTTAAGTTCAAATCTCTCGCCATAAAAAACACCATAAGAGAAATATGTTATCCAGTCGCCAAGATGGATATAAAAACTTTTATTATTGAGAGGAAAAATATTCGGAGTGTGCCAATGGCCAAAAATAAAATAGTTGATAGTTTCGTCTTTTTTTAGTTTTTCTTTACAGAAAACACCAAGGCGGGCATTTTCAAAATCTATTTTTTTATTTTTTTTATTTTGTTTTTCCTCTCTTATAAGGTTGGCATACCGGCTGCGCCTCGACCAGAAAAGGCCCAACCGCATACCGATGTCGGGATGAAGCCAGTTAAACAGCCACTGGTTGACAGGCTGTTCGAATACCCACTTAATAAATTTATAACCTTTATCGCCGGTGCCAAGGCCGTCGCCGTGAGCAAGAAAAAACTTCTTTCCCATAATTTCACGGATTTGTGGTTTCCTGTATAATTTTATTCCCAGCTCGTCGGCAAGATAATCGAATGCCCACATGTCGTGGTTTCCCCTGAAAAAATGGATGTCAATACCGGAATCGGTTATTTCGGCAAGCTTGCCAAATAATCTTGTATAGCCCTTTGGAACCACCTTTTTGTATTCGAACCAGAAATCGAAAAGATCGCCAAGCAAAAAAATCTCAGAAGCGTCATCCTTTATTGTATCGAGCCAGTTTACAAATTTAATTTCACGCTTCAGGCTACTTTTTTGGTCTGGTATTCCAAAATGAAAATCCGATGCAAAATATGTTTTTTTTCTATTTTCCAATTGTCTGAAATTATTTCATTTTTTCTGCAAAGAAATAAATTTTCAATTACTGCTCAAACAAATTTTCAATTTTGTTTATCAATTCGTTTGTGTTATCGCATTTATAAATAATTTTTAATTTCTTATCAACAATATAAAAGTAAGGTAGTTTTTCAGGAATATTAAAAAGTTTCCGCACAGGTGAATTAATGCCTTTTAAATCTGAGACGTTGAGCCAGTCAAGCTTATCAATTTTTATTGCAGCTTCCCAGATTTTTTTATTCGTGTCGAACGAAACCGCATAAATGTTTAAACCTTTGTTTTTATATTTTTTGTAAATTTCGGGGAGAGTTTGGTTGGCAAGGCGGCATGGCGCCGACCATGCAGCCCAGAAATACAGAAGTTTATATTTTCCCTCAACAGATGATAAATTAACCGGGTTGCCATGAATGTCCGGCAAATTAATAACCGGAACCTGATTGCCAATACTTAGTCTTTCGTTTGCCAGCTTTTGTGCTTCCTGTTCTTTAATTTTTTTTATCACCCTTTCGTGATGATCAATTACATTAGTGTTGTCGGGATATTTTTCGAACAGAACGCTATCGAGCTTTTGGTACAAATCAAAATGATTGACATCGTCAAGCAAAACCTGGTTTCCGAATTTTTTATTTAATATTAGTAATGATGCGATTGAGCTGAGATTATTTTTTATCAGGTTTATTGAAACAGTCTGCTGCTCTTTATAAACCTTACTATACGCCGAGTCGAGTGATTCCCTGATCTTATAAAAATCTTCTCTGGAGTCGTTTTCTATAAAAATTTTACTTAATGAATCGAGTTGCAATTCGTTTTTTTTAGATTTATGAAAATAATCCCACAAAAGTTCCGAACCTTCCGAGCCGGTAATCGTATAGTCTTCAGGATAAGCTTCGATATCTGCTGTTAAATTTATTTTTTCTCCTTCCTCCAGGAGTAAGATAATGAATTTATCGTTGATATTTAAAAGATAAAATCCTGTTTCATGGGGAGATATTTCAAATTCAAAAGAGCCATTCTTTTCCATAAAAACCGAATCGACAGGAATAATTTTTTTTATGGTCATTTCTTCAAGCAGGATTTTTTGTCCTTGCCCGTTTGTTACAACACCATGAATGATCACAGTGTTTTCAGTTTCAGGCCTGTTGCAGGATATAATCAGAATAAGTAAAAATATTTGTAAGAAGTTGATTTTCATATTCACCTTAAATTATCAGGAATAAAAAACGAAATTGTTAACCTTTTTGTTTTACAGTTCAATATTTTCGGGAAGATATTTTAATAATCGAGGGCATCTTTCATAATTTATCAAAATTAGTTAACGATTTAAATAATAAATAGAACACCGATGACACGGATTAAACGGATAATCACGGATAAAAATCAGTGTAAATCAGTAAAATCAGCGTTATCCGCCTGCCCCGTAGCGAAGTATATCGGGGTGTTCTATTCTT
>CBDUSJ010000120.1:0-7541 GCA_965369845.1 uncultured bacterium
TGACAATGGAGCTGTTACAATTATTAGTTTTAAAACAGAAGAAGAATAAAAAGGAATATTAAAATGAATAGTGTAAAAAAAATCAAAGTTTTAATTGCAGAAGATGATTATCTTGTAGCTCAGGAAATATCTAATGCTTTAAATAAGATAGGTTATGAGAATATTGGAACGGCAACAAACGGGAAAATGGCTGTAAAAATGGCAGGTTCTTTAAAACCCGATGTGGTTCTTATGGATATTAAAATGCCTGAACTTGACGGGTTTGAAGCTACAAAAGCAATTCAGGAACAATACAAAATTCCTGTTGTTATATTAACAGCGTACGAATCGAAAGAATTTCTTGATAAAACAAAAAATATGGGTATTTACGCATATCTTTTAAAACCGCCTGTACCCAGTGAAATTGAACGAAACATTTCTATCGCTCTTGCACGGCATAATGACTTGATAGAATTGAATCGCTTAAACGAAAATTTACAATCGGAAATAATAAAACGCAAGATTATAGAAATAAGATTGCAGGAAAGTGAAGAGCGTTTTAGAACCATATTTGAGACAGCCAGAGATTCAATCTTTATTAAAGATACCACACTGAAATACACACTGGTTAATCCGGCAATGGAAAGACTTTTTGGACTCCCTTCCTCTAAAATAATCGGGTTTACAGATGAGATTTTGTTTGGAAAGGATGAAGTAGCCCATATAATGGAAATCGATTCTCGTGTTCTCAACAGAGAGGTTATCGAAGAAGAACATAATAAACTGGTAAAAGGAGTTCTTATTACATTTCATATTATTAAAGTGCCTATGCAAAATAAATCGGGTGAAATAGTTGGGCTGTGTGGTATTGCCCGTGATATTACCGAGCGCAAACAGGCAGAAAAAGCGCTTCGGAAAAGCGAGGTAAAATACCGTAATCTTGTTGAAAAACTGGAAGAAGGAATAGCATCTACCGATGAAAATGAAAATTTTATATTTGTTAATCAGGCAACAGCTAAAATATTCGGATATTCTATAGAAGAATTACTTAAAAAGAATTTGAAAGAACTTATAACTGCGGAAGGATTCCAGCAAATTCTTAAACAAACATCCATTAGAAAAACAGGAAAATCAAGCAAATATGAACTTGAAATTATTAGTCAAGATGATTCTAAAAGAAATATTTTAGTGACTTCGTCTCCTACATTTGATAGCAGCGGTAAATATAAAGGAGCTTTTGGTATTTTTAGCGACATTACAGAGCGCAAGCAAGCGGAGGAAGCACTGCAGCAAAAAACAATTGAATTGCAGGAGCGTAACGAAGATTTAGATTCTTTTGCTCATACCGTTGCTCACGACCTGAAAAATCCGCTTGGAATAGTTTTTGGTTTTGCTGATCTGTTGAATGAAGACTACTCCAAATTTTCTGAAGATGATATCCGAAAATACCTTCGCATGATATTAAACGACAGTTATAAAATACTCCGTATTATTGACGGGTTGCTTATGTTTGCGAGTTTAAGAAAAACAGAAATAAATACCGAAATAGTAAACATGGACGATATTGTTGCCGAAGCAATAAAACAGCTATCACAAATAATAGAAAAAAATAATGCCGAAATTACATTTCCGGATACAATGCCTGCAGCCTTTGGATCAACGCACTTGGTTGAAGAAGTCTGGAGTAACTATATAAATAATGCCATCAAATACGGTGGGACTCCCCCACGTGTAGAAATCGGCGCTGACACGGAAAAATCAAAAAATGTACCTGAAGGTATGGTGCGTTTTTGGGTTCGTGATAACGGCTCTGGCATCTCTCCTGAAAACCAAAAACTTCTGTTCAAAAAATTTGAACGGCTCGACCAGGTCCAAACCAAAGGATACGGATTAGGACTGTCAATTGTTCGCCGCATAATAGAAAAACTCGGAGGACAGGTAGGTGTGGAAAGTGAACCCGGTAAAGGAAGCGTTTTTTACTTTACTCTCCCTGCCAAAGAAAAAAAATATCCAACAGAAAAAGAAGTCTTGATATGAAAGACCATGAAAAATCAAAAGAACAATTATTTTCCGAACTGAAAGAACTAAAACAGCAAATTGCCAAATTGGAAAAATCAGAAGCTGAACATAAACAAACAGAGGAAGCGTTGCGTCAGAGCGAAGAACGATACCGGACAATGATTGAATATGCTAACGATATGATCTGGACGCTGGACATTCAAGGCCGTTTTACGTTTTACAACCATCAAGCTGAAACCATCAGCGGACGCAAATTAAAAGATTGGAGTAAAAAATCGTTTGCTCCTCTTATTCATCCGGATGATATAAAAATAGTAAACAAAGTATTTCGTAAAACCTTATCGGGAGAACCGCAGCATTATACCGTTCGTGTTTATAAAAAAAATGGAGACATAATTATTCTTTCGGTCAACACCGCACCTATTTATGAAAATGGCAAGGTTGCAGGGACTGTAAGCTTTGGGAGAAACATCACCAAACGCATACAAGCAGAACAAGCCTTGCGGGAAAGCGAAGAAAAGTATCGCAAAATTACAGAACTTTCTCCCGATGGGATAGCCATTGAGGTCGACAACAAGATTGTCTTTGTAAACACCGCAGGGGCAAGAATACTTGGCGCTGAAAACCCTAAACAACTCATTGGAACATCGGTAACAGATATTGTACATCCCGATTATCATCAAATCGTGAAAAAATTAATGTTTCAATTGAAAGAAGAAGAAAAAGAAGTTTCTTTATATGAACAAAAATACATTCGGTTGGATGGGACAGTTGTGGATGTAGAAGTGGGAGCAGGTTTTGTTACTTACATGGGAAAACTAGCCACGCAGGTTTTCGTCCGCGATATCTCCAAGCGCAAGCAAGCAGAGGAAGCCCTGATACAAAAAACAATTGAATTGCAGGAGCGTAATGAAGAATTAGACGCCTTTGCCCATACTGTTGCTCACGACCTGAAAAATCCGCTTATGCCAATCAAAAGCTTTGCCGATGTGTTGAATGAAAATTACTCCGGATTTTCTGATGATAAAATCCGAAAATACATTAGCATAATAGCACAGAGCTGTGGGAAAATGAACTATATTATTAATGATTTGCTTCTTCTTTCCAGTTTAAGAAAAACAGAAATTCAGACAGACATTTTAAATATGAGCGATATTATTGAAAAAGCAATAAACAGCCTGTCTCAAAAGATAGAAAAAAACAATGTAGAAATTGTGTTTCCTGATACATGGCCTGAAGCCTTTGGATATGCGTTCTGGGTTGAAGAAGTCTGGAGTAACTATATAAATAATGCCATCAAATACGGTGGGACTCCCCCACGTGTAGAAATCGGCGCTGACACAGAAAAATCAAAAAATGTACCCGAAGGTTTTGTGAGTTTTTGGGTTCGTGATAACGGCTCTGGCATCTCTCCTGAAAATCAAAAACTTTTGTTCAAAAAATTTGAACGGCTCAACCAGGTTCAAACCAAAGGATACGGATTAGGACTGTCGATTGTTCGCCGCATAATAGAAAAACTCGGAGGACAAGTTGGTGTGGAAAGCGAACCAGGTAAAGGAAGCGCTTTTTACTTTACTCTGCCTGCTGAAGAAAATCGATAACAAGTTCAGGATTAAATCCGTTATCAAACTGGTACGGATACCCTTTTGGATTACAAACAATTCTTGTGTTACCGATAAAATAATCGCATGGTGTATGAATATGCCCGTGTATCCAAAGATCAACATCCGACTCTAATATCAATTCATCATACCGGGAAGCATACGCCGGATTAACAGGATTGTTCAGATAAGATTTTGGTATCGATTTTCTGCTTGGCGCATGATGAGTAACCACAACAGTTGTTTTTTCACTTTTTTCCAAAAGTTTTTTCTTCAGCCAAAAAACAGAACTCCTGTTAATCGATAAAGAATCGGATGGTGAGAATTTTGAAAAAACCGGACTTCTTCTTATCAACCGGTAATCATTCATCATCTCCCTTGCTGATAATTCTGCCATGAAAGGATTACCGGAAAGGTTAAAATCTGTCCAGAGTGTGCAGCCGAGAAATCTTGTGTTTTCAATAATTATTTCTTCATTTTCCAAGACATGAACATTAGTGCCTTTTGAAAGCAATTTTACATCATTTAAAAGTTTAGGATAGGCATGACGATAGTATTCATGGTTTCCTAAAACATAAATTACCGGCTTATCGGGAATATTTTCCAAAGCCCAGCTAATTCCCTTTTTTCCAAGGTTCGTATCACCGGCAAGAACAACAAGGTCGGCATCAGTATCAGGAATATTGAAATTTTCAAATTCAATATGCAGATCGCTTAAAATATGAATTTTCATAAAAGGTAGAGAGTTAGAAAGTTAAAGAGTTGCAGAGTTAAAAAGTTGCAGAGTTACAGAGTTAAAAAGTTGCAGAGTTGCAGAGTTACAGAGTTAAAAAGTTACAGAGTTAAAGAGTTAAAGAGTTACAGAGTTGAAGAGTTACATGGTTACAGAGTTACAGAGTGCTTTTCAACCCTTCTACTTTTCCACCATTCAACTCTTCAACCCTTCTACTTTTTAACCCTATGAGTGAGTGGGTGATTAGTGAATTCTTAAATCTTCAATCTCAAATCTTCAATCTTCAATCTAAAATCTTAAATCTTCAATCTCAAATCTTCAATCTTCAATCTTCAATCTAAAATCTTCAACCCCTTCTTCTACAAATGTCCTATCATTTTCGAGGGATCAACCCACAGATCAAATTGTTCGGCAGTTACAAGACCTGATTCGAGAGCAGCTTCGCGAAGTGTTGTTCCTTCGGCGTGAGCTTTTTTTGCAATTTTTGCTGAATTTTCGTAGCCGATGTGGGTGTTAAGAGCAGTAACAAGCATCAGTGAGTTTTCAAGATTATTTTTAATATTATCAAATTGAGGTTCAATACCTGCCACGCATTTATCGTTGAACGAAACACAAGCATCGCCAAGCAACCTTGCCGACTGAAGCAGGTTATATATCATCACAGTCTTAAAAACACTAAGCTGAAAATGGCCGTGAGTTCCGGAAACAGCAATTGCAACATCATTTCCAATCACCTGTGCACAAACCATTGTCAGCGCCTCGTTTTGAGTCGGGTTTACTTTTCCCGGCATTATCGATGAGCCGGGCTCGTTAGCCGGCAGTATGATCTCACCGATGCTACATCTCGGCCCGGAAGCAAGCAGACGTATGTTGTTTGCAATGTGCATAAGGCTTACGGCAAGTGTTTTTAATGCTCCCGAAGTTTCAATCATTGCATCATGAGCAGAGAGTGATTCAAATTTGTTTTCAGCAGTAACGAAAGGATGTCCACTGATTTCGGCAATTTTTTCCGCAACAAGCTTATCATAGCCTTTCGGGGTGTTCAGTCCTGTTCCTACGGCAGTTCCTCCAAGCGCAAGTTCCGAAAGGTGAGGCAGTGTGTTTTTCAAAGCTGCGAGGCCATGATCAAGCTGCGAAACATAGCCCGAAAACTCCTGCCCTAATGTTAGCGGTGTTGCATCCATCAGATGTGTACGGCCTGTTTTAACAACATTCATAAATTCTTCAGCTTTTTCGGCAAGAGTATTCCTCAACTTTTCAACGCCGGGAATGGTGGTTTCTACAATCATTTTGTACCCTGCAATTGACATTGCCGTGGGAAAAGTGTCGTTTGACGATTGCGATTTGTTAACATCATCATTCGGATGGATGATTTTCTTTTTATCCTCAAGGCTTCCTCCATTTAAAACATGAGCCCTGTTTGCAACAACTTCATTAACGTTCATGTTCGATTGTGTCCCCGATCCTGTTTGCCATATTACCAGCGGGAAATTATCGTCGAGTTTCCCTTCAATTATTTCATCGCATACCTTTACAACCATGTTTGCTTTTTCGTCGGGTAGCACCCCCAATTCACAATTTGCCAGAGCTGCCGCTTTTTTCAATACACCAAAAGCCCTGATTATTTCCACCGGCATCGAAGCCGGTTCTCCAATTTTAAAATTTTCTTTTGACCGCTGTGTTTGGGCGCCCCAATACTTGTCGGCCGGAACCTCAACAGTTCCCATTGTGTCATGTTCAATTCGTACTTTCATTCTAAAAGATTAATTAAATTTTTGATTATTATTTATTGAAATACCATTATTCTCATAATTTTTTTTGGGATATCAGTGTTGTCGTAATATCCGTTAAACAACTCATGGCCGGTTCCAATCGCAAAAACAGGCACAGGAATACCCGTGTGTGAGAAGCTTGTCCAGCCAATGCCGGCTTTGTTGTTTAAGATTTTTGTCGTGGTCATTGCAACAGGATTGCATCCCCCATATAATAAATAATTTGATTCACTATATGGAGCAATGTTCTGGCAATATGCTTTGAAAGCATTTTTTAGCATTTCTGTTTCGCGTTCGCTAAGTTCGGTTCCATTTTCCGCATCTCCCAGTCCGAAGTAATTTTTTACTGCCAGCATAATTTTATTAAATGCGGTTTCTGTATCTCCGTCAATACTAACAATTGAATCAACAACGGCAGAAAATTTTTCCTGTGAAATTATCTGATTTTTTAAAATTTGATAATCCGAATGGTATTGTGTTCCGGCCCATCCAAGCGCCAGGCCGCCGGTTTCATGATCTGCAGTAACAATAATAAGAGTTTCATCCGGATGTTTTTGATAAAAATCCAGCGCTACATCTACTGCTTTTCCGAGTGAGATAACATTGTGTATCACAGTGGCTATGTCGTTGGAATGAGCCGCCCAGTCGATTTTACCTTCCTCTATCATAATAAAAAAACCTTTTTCATTATCCAGAAGTTCAATAGCTTTTTCAACAAAATCCTCAAGCGGAATATCTGATTCGTCGTGGTCGATCACGTAGCGAATTTCGCCGCTTTGCCCAAGTGGCGATCCACAGGCAATAACTTTTTCGTCTCCTTTTTGCAAACCTTCGAATCCCTGTTTTGTTTGTGTAATTTTATATCCGTGTTCTTTAGCCCAGTCAAAAGAGGAGATATCATTTTCGCCGTTTCCGTAAGGGTTTTTAAAACATCCTCCACCAAAAAAATCAAAACCGCTTAGCGGCAGTTCGAGGCTTATTTCATAATACATGTTTCTGCTTGACTGATGAGCATAAAAACACGCCGGAGTAGCATGATCGATGCTGACACTTGAAATTATTCCCACTTTCAGTCCGACATCTTTTGCCGATTGCGCAACCGATTTAAAATCTTTATCATGCCGGTCATTCATCCCAATCGTGTTTATAGTGGTTTTCCGGCCTGTTGCCATCGCTGTTCCGGCGGCAGCCGAACCGGTGATAAAACGATTTCCGGCATAAGTGGTAGCAAACCCTTGAGCAGGAAAACTGCTGAAGTTCATTTTATCAAAACCTTCCTTTTCGTTTACAGACGCCAAATACGCTTCAGTTATTGCGACGTGCGCCAACCCCATACCGTCGCCAATAAAATAAAAAATATAGCGCGCCTTGTTCTCCGCCGGTTTTACCTTTTCAAAATTTTGCGAGTGTAATTCTGCAAAATTTGATAAAAGCAGA
>CBDUSJ010000121.1:0-7524 GCA_965369845.1 uncultured bacterium
CAAAAAATTTTCATCTTCACTTTCCTGGTGATGAATACTCATCAGAAAATTGTTTCTTTCTGCAAAAACCTTAATATTTTTTAATAAGTTTTCAGATACCGAATAGGTTGCATGTGGAGATACAGAACCACGCAGATTGAACTTTTCGGGAAGTTCTTTATAAAGTTCCTGGGCCTCTATAAATTTCTTTTCTGCGAGTTCAGGAATTGAACCATATACCTCGATAAAAGTATGGTAAAAAATGTCGCTTTTCTGTTTTATTAAAAAAGAATAGTTTGTGTTTGAATTATCGCCTGAAGCAACAATGCCGTTTTGTTTCATTTCTTTGTCAGCATCTTCGATTGCTTGGGTAATAGTATCTTTTTCAACCTCTTTTTTAAGTTTTTCAATTTCGAGGATAAAATCTGCAAGTCCTGTTTTTTCGGGAATTTTATTTTTCAACCATGAAAGTTCAAGATGGCAGTGTGAGTTTATAAAGCCGGGACAAATTATCCCATTATACTTTTTTACATCTCCGGCAATATAATCGGTTTTTGCCGGATCGAGGAGGTCAACGATTTTTCCGGATTCTTCAAAAATCAGAACACCATTTTTTACAGCTTTGTTATTTACTGGAAAAATATAATCTGCCGAAATTTTTCTCATCTAACTATTATTTAATTGGTGTCCATCAATAAAGACGTTTAGAAAAAATGCTTGGACTGGACACTAATTACACTAATTTTCACTAATTTAATTAGTGCAAATTTGTGAAATTCGTGTCTTTTTATAAGTGTGAAATTCGTGTCTTTTTATAAGTGTGAAATTCGTGTCTTTTTATAAGTTTATGGATGAACACTAATTAGTTAAATTTGGTGCTATCATTTTTTAGTGAATAGGGTTGTTGAAGTTGGAAGTTTAAAGTTTGAAATTGGAAATCCATCCATCCGTACGGGCGGACAAGTTTGGAAATTGGAAACCCGAAGTTTATTAACATTTTCCGTCTTCCATCTCCCATCTCCCGACTGCCAACTTCCCTCTTCCATCTCCCAACTGCCGACTGCCGACTTTCCTCTTCCATCTCCCATCTCCCAACTGCCGACTGCCGACTTTCCTCTTCCATCTCCCGACTGCCGACTTCCATCTTCCCTTAACCTTATTTTTTTATACCGGGCTTTAACGAGCAAACTAAACCTGCGGTAAATTTATTACCCAAACGGCAAGCAGACCGGTGAGAATAGCTATGATAAAACTTACCATTGTGCCTATAAGAATATATTCTGCTTCTTTTCTGTTGGTTGCACTTTTTATATCGCCGAACCTCAATATTGATTTGGCAGCAATTAAGAAACCAATTCCCGTAAACTGGTTTATCAGAACAAATGTCAGAATAAGAATTCGTTCTATCACGCCAATCCATTTTCCGGCGTCTTTTAGTCCTTTTGAAGTATCAATTTCTTTTTGCCATGGCAAAGTAATTTTTGCTATCAGGTAAGCCGAAGGCCATATCAAAAATAAATAGGAAAGGACAACAATCAAAATCTGTTTATCAGAAAAAATTTGAATTATTGTTTGAGGAATATCTATTTTAAGGTGAATATAAAACGACCAGGCAATAAATAAAATAATAAAATGTGCAAGCTGATCGAGGACAAAATAGCCAATGTTTTCTCTCTTATACGATTTCCAGGTATCTATTAATAAATGGGTGATCATAACAGTTACGGGAATCCAGACAACTGAATATCTTCCTGAAAACAAATAGGTAAGTCCACCAATAATCAAAGCATGGAAGTAAAGAGTTTTTGCCCGCCATTTTTTTTTGTTTCTCTCCTCTATCCATTTTCCTTTCTGGAGTAAAAAATCCCCGATAAGATGTGCCAGGACCAGTCGCAGAAGCAGCGCAATATCATTTTGGATAATTATTTCGTGCATTTTTTCTTTTTTATAAACTTATTACATTTCGTAATATCTAAATTTTAATTATAACCCCTTGAGGTTATAAAGTGTAATTATAACCCTGTGGGGTTATAAAGTGCAATTATAACCCTGTGGGGTTATAAAGTGCGATTATAACCCTGTGGAGTTATAAAGTGCAATTATAACCCTGTGAGGTTATAAAGTGTAAATATAACCCTGTGGGGTTATAATTTTCAAAACAAGTATTTACTAAACATTTTAATCACCAATTATAAGTTTGGAAAATCTGGAATTAGCCATTTCCAGTGCATCGATATTCAGATTATTAAGGCGTTTCCTGACGGCCGGTTGTGATATGTTAAATTTTTCTGCCATTTCTTCCTGGGTAAGTCCTTTGAAATATTCGAAAACAATTTCAACCTGTTGATTTGTCCATCGTGAAACAATTGCATCAAGAAGAAAAAACTCGGTTGTCAATTCATCATTAATATTTTCCCAGGGGGTTTTAATAAAAATTCTTTGATGTGATTTTTTTTTATCATCAAGCAGGAGTCCTGAATTTCTGTATGCCTCGCCATCGCCCTCGCCTCCTTTTTCGGTGGGGAGAAAATCGATGGTTCCTATTCCAATAGCTATTCTTGCGTCAACGGCATCTTTTACTCTGGTTTTTATCCCGTTTCGGATACCGGCACGAATTAAAATAGCAGTTTTCAGCGCAAGTTCAGGTTTACTTAAAACCCCCTGGAAGCTGTCGCCCCTGAAAATTTCAAAAGGAAAATAAATGAACTCATCTCCCAAAATTTCGTCGAGCCTGGCAAAAGATGATTTTAAAACGTTTAAAAGTTTTTTTCTTTCTTCAGCTTTCATTTTGGAAGAACCGACAACATCGCCGGTGATTACGGCAAATATTTTATTATTATTCATTAATACCCGACTCGGTTTTATGAAAACTTATCGCCAGGTAAATAAGGACGATGCCAAGGATCAAAGCCAGTATCCCTGCAATAAATGTCAGGAAAACTGCCGTTTCAAAAGGATTAAAAAATAAAATCAGTCCGAATATCATTGACAATATACCGTTGAAAAGCAGAATATTTTTATTCTTATGTTGAGATTCAGTTTTTATAGAGACCACGATTTGAAAAATTCCGACGATCATTGCCCAAATACCGATCATTATCACAAATATTTCGAGAGATTTTTTTGTATAAATAAATATTAACAAACCGATGACAGATGCAATAATTGAAATTACCATGTTGTAAATATATGGTTGATCTTTCTTCATGTTTCTGAATGAACTCAAAAGTGAAAGAAGTCCGCCAAGCAGAATCAACAAGCCAAAATAACCTGCAATTGTTACAGATGTTTTAGCCGGAACAAAAAGAGCAAAAACCCCAAAGAGTATTGCAATTACTCCGTTTATTATCAGGGTCATTCGGTAATTTTTTTTGACACTTTCCATAATTTTAAATTTTTATTAATTGTTTAAAACACTATTAGTTATTGATGTTAATTATTTTCGTAGCAAGGATAAGAAAAAAATATGATTTGAGATTGCTTCTGATTATATTAAAAATCTAAATTCAAAAAAATATGATTTCTGATTAATTATAATGTATATTTCATTATCCCTTCAAGCACCTTTGTTGCAGGTTCCCAGTTATAATTATTCAAAACGAAATAATAACCGGCTTTTGCAAGTTTTTCGGCCGGCTCGGGATTGTTCAAAAGAAACAAAATACTATTTGCAAATTCTATGGGATTGTTGCCTGTTAATATTTCTTTGCCGGGTTTAGCGCCGAGAGCGCTATTTGCAAGCGGCGAAGTGATACATGGAATTTTCATTGCCATAGCCTCAAGCAATTTATTCTGAAGGCCGGTGCCGATTTGCATTGGAGCAATAAAAATTCTTGCTTTGGCATAACAATCCCTGATATCTTCAACCCACCCGCTAACATGAATATTTTCCGACCGAAGAGCCTGAACCCTTTTGTCGGGACTGGCGCCTGCAAGTAAGAGTTTAACTTCAGGATTTTTCTCAAGAACAAGCGGGAAAATTTTGTTTGCCAGATACTCGGCGGCATCAACATTGGGGGGATAACCCATGTTGCCGATAAAAACAATATCATATTCTTTCCGGCTTTGTACGGGATAAAAATAATCGGTGTCCACGCCATTTGGGATAACATGAATTTTCTCTTTATCAGGATGCGGGATCAGGTCGCGGTCAGGTTTGGAAATAATGGTTTTATTATCAAAAAAATCGAAAATATAATTCTCGTATTTGAGAAGACGCCTATACTCCAGTCTCAATAGCGGCTTCATGTAGAATGGCGATTTTTTTATTCGCCGTTCAATGCCTTTTGAAAACACATCCTGATAGTCAAGAGTTTTTGGTGTGGGCTGGTTTTTAACATAACCCGCAACCCGCAAAAGCTGGCAGAAGATATGGTCGGGGTTTTCCTCCTCCAAAATCCTGTTTATCTTTCGCTGAGCTTTCCGGCTATAAAAATAACCTGTCTGAAAAGGGAGCCCATTGAAAAACGTCAGTATAAGATTTAGTAAAATACCTGCTTTTGATAATTTTATAATATGGATGGATTTACAATATTGTCCAAGAATTTTAATTGCATCTTTGTGAAGTTCGGTGTCGTTTAACGCACAAAGCACTATTTCGTTTTTTTTCGACAGGTACTTCAGATGGTTGAACGCACGGAGTTTGTCGCCTTTCTCAAGGGGATAGGGAATTCTCGACAATAGCACAAAAAGTTTCATGTTGCAAAAATAGCAATTCAGCAAATCAGGAAGCAATAATATTTTTATAAAAACCCACCAATTTTTGTATCAGGTTTTTATTTGAATGATTTTTTTGTATCAGCTCACGGGCATTTTCACCAAGGCTGAAACAAAAATCTCTGTCGCCGACACATTTTTTCACAGCCTGAAAGAAATCTTCAGGAGTATCGGCAATAAGGATGTTTTTACCATGTTCACAGTTAATTCCTTCGGCGCCTATTTTTGTGGAGATTATTGCTTTTCCGGCAGCCATTCCTTCGATAATTTTTATCCGTATCCCGCTACCTGAAAACAATGGCACAATTTCGACCGATTTGGAATACATAAAATCAAAAGCATTATCAACTTCGCCAAGTACTTCTACATTAGGCAAATTGAGATTAATAAGCCGGTTGGGCATTTCGCGCCCTGCAAGGTAAAATTTCAGGTTTGGAAATTCCCTGTGAATTTTCGGCCATACCTTTTCCAGAAACCATTTAATACCTTCTTCATTTGGCATCCAGTTCATAGCTCCGATGTGAAACAATGAAGGAAATTCCGGTTCAATACCGGGATTTTCCGGGATATTATCCTGATCGATGCCAAAGGGAATATCTGTTACCGGAATTTTACATCCCGCCTTGATATAAAATTCAGCGTCTTTTTTGGTTATGTTTGCTATGCCGTCGTAATTGTTCAACATGCTCAGCTCATAATTTTTCAGAGTTTTGGAAAGATGACGAAGATACAGTTTTTTCAAAGGATTTTTACTGATGGAGGCAACGCGTTCCCAGATAAGATGTTCGATATTATGTGAACGAAGGACAATTTTTGCAGTTGAATATTTTCTGATGGTTTCGATGTACGGACTAATAAAAAGAGTTTCGAGCTGAACAATATCGTAATTATCCTTCGAGAGTATTTCGATCAACTTTTTTCTGAAATTTTTAGAAATAAATCTCTGAACATGGTACGAATTAGAAGTGAAAAGGTTCAGAAAAGCATCGATTGGTTTTATTGACAGATCGATATAAACAAATTCAATTTTCGTTCGTTTCCGGTAATCAGCAGGGATTTTATCCGGGTCGATGCTGTATTTGTTTGAGTTTACGGCAAGCACCTTAACGTCGTGCCCTGCTTTGATAAGTCCCTCGATAATTGTGTTCATAGCTATTGGGCCGCCTTCTTTCGGGGGATAGGGTGATTTATTACACAGTAAAAGTATCTTCATTGTTTTTATCTGATTTTTGGTTCTTTCCTTCTTCTTTTTTAAAGATAAGAAATTTTTTAAAAACCTTATTCCATGCGTCAGCTTCAAGGATTGGCGAGTCGGTGGTAGCTTTGTAGGTCAGGAATATTCCGAGTGGCAAGAGTACCGCCGATGCAAGCCACATTGCAATTTTCGGTTCAAGAACGCCTGCTCTGGCATATTTCTCACCTGTTATCGAGATTATATGAAAAATAACAAAAAACAAAATTGAGACAACCACCGGAAGACCGAGCCCTCCTTTTCGTATTATTGCTCCCAATGGGGCGCCAATAAAAAACAGGATAAGGCAAGCGATGGACAGAGTGAATTTCCTGTGCCATTCAATTTTATATTTTCGTATTCTTTTTTCTCTTTGCTCGAAATCCTTTTTAGTATTATCAATAGTGTTTTTTACCGCCCTGGAAGTCATAAGCGCCTGATCGATAATTTTTAATTTATTTATTTTATCAAAACCGGCAAAGATATTAGCAGTGTCTGCGATAGTGTCGGCAGTTTTAATAACGAGGCTGTCGATTTTATTCAGGTAAGTAAACCTGTCATTTATTGATTTGGAAAACCTTTGATGCCTTACCTTTAATTCTCCGGCAAGTGAATCCTGCGATTTTGTGAGCTGGAAAATATTCATCATCTGGTAGTTGTTCCTGAAAAATTCTTCATTTGTCCGGTTCAAATCAAAATTAAGGTTGCTAAAACGGCGAATCTGTTCCTTAAATTTACTTCTTTGAAACGGGCGGGTGATCCGATAATCTCTACGGTCAACAACATCCTCATAATTATATCCGTCGTAAAGTTTAAATATAAGTGTGGACTTATCCTGCGTGAGTTCCATTTTGCCCCATTCTGCCGTTGTTACATGAATGTTTCCCATACGTTTGGTGTGGTCGTATATCATCACATTCCTGATAATATTTTTCTCCTGTTCTTTTTCTCCTATTCTGATAGTGAAACCTTCAATGCCGTTATAAAATACTCCTTCCTTAATATTCAGAGCTAATTTTTGTTGCCTGACGTCATAAAGAAGTGAATGAAATTTAAGGTTTGCGACAGGTAGGACATAATTGGAAAAAACAAAAGCAAGCGCGCTGATAATGACAGAAAGTACAATAAGCGGTTTCATGATTTTTCTCAGTGAGACACCGGCTGCTTTCATCGCAACCAATTCATAATTCTCACCCAGATTTCCGAAAGTCATTAGTGAAGATAAAAGAATAGCAAGTGGCAGAGCTAAAGGTACAAAAGTAGAAGATGCATAAAAAAGAAGTTGAACAATAATATACCATTCGAGCCCTTTCCCGACAAGGTCGTCAACATATTTCCAGAGAAACTGCATTACAAGAATAAATAATGCAAGGAAAAATGTCAGCGCCAACGGCCCGATGTATGACTTGAGTATGAAAAGGTATAATTTTTTTAACATCCCGATAAATATCAACGCAAAGATATGCAGAATATTTGGTTATTACACCGGGAAGATTTTTTGGGCAAAATAATATTTTGATGTGCTAATAAAACATATTTTCTTTCTACTTTGAATAATGAATATAGAACACTCAATAATGAATGTAGAAATAAAAGAC
>CBDUSJ010000122.1:0-7513 GCA_965369845.1 uncultured bacterium
ACGAAATGATGCAATATATAACCGACACAGCAACACAAGGTATTTGCCCCGAAGGCTGGCATTTGCCCACAGATTTTGAATGGAAAATACTGGAAGGAACTGTTGATAGCCAGTACGGTGTAGGAGATCCCGAATGGGATGGAACAGGCTGGCGAGGATATGACGCCGGAACAAAATTAAAACAAGGCGGAAGTAGTGGTTTTGAGGCTCTTTTGGCGGGCAGCCGGGCTGCCAATGGTTCGTTCTACCATCTCGGCTCCTACGCCTACTTCTGGTCGTCTAGCGAGATTGTTTTTGGTGCCTGGTACAAGTACCTAGGCATGAGCTACGAGACTGTGGGCCGGGATCACGGCTACGGTAAGGTTTACGGCTTCTCAGTGCGTTGCTTAAAGAACGATTGATTCATACCCGTCCCACCGCTCCAAGCGGTCTGGCGGGTTTTTGCACCTCACCAACAATTATTGCAACATTTGCTAAAAATATTTGGCGGCGCTGCCGCAGTTTTACCGGGATAATAAAGGTATCACCTTTTGAAAAGGTGATACCTTTTTAGGTTTGAAGGTGCAGCGCACAATCACTATTTTTAGAAATAAGAATTAGTTGAATCCAAAAAGCTGTCAGACAGTTACTTTTTTTAAGTTATTTCAAATAATGCCCCATACAACCGGCAATGACAATGCTGCCTTCATCAGATACTTTGTAAACCAGCCTGTGTTCACCAACAATCCGGCGTGACCAATATCCTGAGAGTTCGTGTTTAAGTGCTTCCGGTTGGCCGGCACCTTCAAAAGGTTTCCGCCTGGTTTCTTTGATTAGTTTCTGAAGCTTACGAAATACTTTTTTGTCTTTCTGCAGCCATTTGTTGTATTCATCAAATGCTTTTGCCGCAAAAATTACTTCGGCTTTACTCATGATTCATTAAGAAGTTTGTTCGTAAAAGCCTCGAATTCCTCATCACTAAACTTAACTAGATTTTCATCTTTTTCAATTTCCCCAACAGCCTCCAGCACTTCAGATTTGAATTTTGATTTTTCACGAGTCCGAATAAAAATTTCCAGCTCATCTGAATTTTTAGTGATTAGTTGTAACTTTTTAAATATATCGTAGGTTAACTCAGCCGGCGAAAGTTTGATAGTAGTTTCCATTTTAGTAAATTTAATTAAATACAAAAATAAAAATAATTTAACAAAAGAAGAAAAAAAAACTGTCACCTTTCCAAAAGATGAAAGATTAATAAAAGCTATGGTGTAGCGCATCCTAAATATTTTCACCCGTCCAACCGCTCAAAGCGGTCTGGCGAGTTTTTGCAACTCACCAACAATTGTTGCAATATTTTCTACAAATATTTGGCAGTGCTACCGCAGTTTAACCGGGAAAATAAAGGTACCCCCTTTTCAAAAGATGATACCTTTCGGTTTATTAACTCTCCAAAAGTTTAAAACTTTTGGAGAGTTTTCACCCATCCAACCGCTCCAAGCGGTCAAACGGTTTTTTGCACCTCACCAACAATTATTTCAAAATTTGCTACAAATATTTGGCGGCGCTGCCGCAGTTTACCCGTCCAACCGCTCAAAGCGGTCAAACGGGTTTTAAAAAATAGATTTAGAAAAAAAATATCCCGATGTTCTGAAACTCACAAACAACGGTTGCAACAATTGCTAAAAATATTTAGCGGCGCTGCCGCAGTTAACCGTGTAAATAAAAGTTATCACCTTTTGAAAAGGTGATACCTTTTTAGGTTTGAAGGTGCAGCGCACAATCACTATTTTTAGAAATAAGAATTAGTTGAATCCAAAAAGCTGTCAGACAGTTACTTTTTTTAAGTTATTTCAAATAATGCCCCATACAACCGGCAATGACAATGCTGCCTTCATCAGATACTTTGTAAACCAGCCTGTGTTCACCAACAATCCGGCGTGACCAATATCCTGAGAGTTCGTGTTTAAGTGCTTCCGGTTGGCCGGCACCTTCAAAAGGTTTCCGCCTGGTTTCTTTGATTAGTTTCTGAAGCTTACGAAATACTTTTTTGTCTTTCTGCAGCCATTTGTTGTATTCATCAAATGCTTTTGCCGCAAAAATTACTTCGGCTTTACTCATGATTCATTAAGAAGTTTGTTCGTAAAAGCCTCGAATTCCTCATCACTAAACTTAACTAGATTTTCATCTTTTTCAATTTCCCCAACAGCCTCCAGCACTTCAGATTTGAATTTTGATTTTTCACGAGTCCGAATAAAAATTTCCAGCTCATCTGAATTTTTAGTGATTAGTTGTAACTTTTTAAATATATCGTAGGTTAACTCAGCCGGCGAAAGTTTGATAGTAGTTTCCATTTTAGTAAATTTAATTAAATACAAAAATAAAAATAATTTAACAAAAGAAGAAAAAAAACTGTCACCTTTCCAAAAGATGAAAGATTAATAAAAGCCATGGTGTAGCGCATCCTAAATATTTTCACCCATCCAACCGCTCAAAGCGGTCTGGCGGGTTTTTGCACCTCACCAATAATTATTAAAAGGTATCACCTTTTAAAAAGGTGATACATTTCGGTTGATTAACTCTCCAAAAGTTTTAAACTTTTGGAGAGTTTTTACCCATCCACCGCTCCAAGCGGTCAAACGGGTTTTAATATTTCAATTTAATAATAAAAATACGTAGCTCCCGTAGGGAGATTAAAAATAAATAATGATGAAAAAAATCAGGGCGTTCACGCCCTTCAAAAAAAACAAATCGTTATTTAAAAAAAAAAATTAAAGGAGATCAAAAGGGCATAAATGCCCTTAAACCATTCTTTCGCATCATTTTGTTCCCAGCCGTAAACGACTGGGCTATGGACGTAAACGGCTGGGAAACTAAAACTTTAGGCACTGATTAGTTACGTAAATTTTTCTTTTTCCAACAGGCTGAATTTTTTTATTCCTTTCAGAAAGTGATCGAAAACAATATAATCGTTGTAGATCATCGAAACATGCCGGTGAGCAATTTTGCTTCTTTTGTTCCGGTTCTTTTTATAAGAAAAATAAAAACCGATGTGTGCCCTCGAAACAGCGATAAAATCTTTTATCCCTCCATCGACAAGAAACTTAAATGATGCTGCCAAATCCAAAAAGAAACGTTTTATAAATACCGGATAAACTTGTTCACGAGGTAAGTTTTTATACAACATTGTATTGTTGTTTCGCATATTCAGGTAAGTTTTCCATGCTGAAATTTTGGGCAAGGTACCTCCGCCCACATGATAAACTTTTGAATCGGGGCAGTACATTATTTTATAACCTTTATGTTTTGCCCGCCAACAGAAATCGATTTCTTCCATGTGAGCAAAAAAATCTTCATCAAGCCCCCCTAACCGGTGGTAATATTCCGACCTTACGAACATACAGGCGCCGGTTGCCCAGAAAATCTCTGCAATGTCATCGTACTGCCCTTTGTCTTCTTCGATAGATTGAAATAGTCTTCCTCTGCAAAAAGGATACCCAAGTTTATCAATAAAACCACCGGCAGCGCCGGCATATTCAAATTTATTTTTTTGATGATACGATAGAATTTTCGGCTGGCAGGCTGCAATATTTTTATCGCTGTCCATCAATTTTATAACCGGTTCAATCCAATTGTCGGTTACCTCAATGTCGGAATTCAAAAGAATATAATATTCCGAATCCACCTGTTTAAGCGCCTGGTTGTAACCTTTGGCAAAACCACCGTTATCGGGATTCTTAATAATTCTGACCTCAGGAAAATGCAGATTTAAAAATGATACGGAATCATCAGTTGAAGCATTATCGGCCACTATAACCTCTGCAATACCTCTGCTGGTTTCAACAACTCTTGGTAAAAATTGTTCGAGGAATTTTTGTCCGTTCCAGTTTAATATTACTACAGCAATTTTCATTAAGGGTGCAAAAGTAAAAATAACGCAGATATCAAGACTAATTTTTATTTAAAGGGGCTTTTTTTTGATAATAAAATCAATAACTGCTAAAATGCATCATCATCATATTTTAAGGCGCTAATGTTAAAAATTGAATAACGAATAACGAACACCCAATAATGAATATAGAAATAAAAGACTTAAGTTTTCCAATGTGTTTTTTCGAACTGTTTTTTTGCTTTGCATTATTATTTATTCTATGTTCGTTATTCATTATTTCAATTCTCAAAATAGTTTTTTTTACTAAGCACCTCAAAATAATATTTTGCCTAAAATGCAGGCATAGTTTATAGCTTAAAAAAAATTTAGCTAATTAAAATTATTGTAAAAAGTTCTGTTCTACCTCGGATCGTTATAATATTTTCCCGACTGTCCCTTATATTTTTCACTATCACTATTAGGAAGCCTTAATCCTTCTTTGATTCTAACAAGTTCATCTTGCCAGTTGGCATTGTTTATTTCACCCGGAACATTTGAATGAATAAGAACATAATCGTGTGATGCAAGGTTTGGATTTGCAAAAACAAATTTTTTGTTTCTCTGGTTATTGAGGGTGTAATAGTGCCAAATTTGATAAGGAACAGAACCACGATCAGGACCGACTTCACCTCCATCATTGATTGTCATTCCTGAAGAGCTTGCATCAAAGGGCCTGTCGGTGATAGTATTTGGTGGGCCGTATTTCAGATAAACGCATCCCATATCTGTTTCATAACCCTTTTTACCTCCTCTTTTACCAGGATATCCAAACTGTTCATCTACAAATGTAACAAGGCTGAAATATTGTTCCCACGCATATTCAGGATTTAATTCGTCACGATTGAGCCAGAAGTTAAGAAAATATCTCTGCATAGTTTCAATGTCGGCTTTTTCAATCTGATATTTTACCACACGTCTTTCAATATTGGTCGAGATAGGTGTAAGACAGTGGATGTATTCAAGTAAAGTATCGCGGTCGGTCATTTTAGCGACAAAAGTATTTTCGGGCGATAGTCCGGCAAAATCATTAATGTCAACTTTAACATCAGGATTGCTTCTTTGGAAAAACAACTTATTTGAGGCTATCAGTTCATTTTTACGATCCCTTACTTCAATTACAAGATAATAATTTCCTGAGGGAAGCCGGTTGATGTCGAACTGAGCAAAAAGAATATTTACATTTTTAGTGGTTTCTCTTTCAAATCGTACAAAATCAGTGAGCCGTTTCCCGGTTTCATAAGCTTCAATAAAATAATTAATAAGAAATTTTTGATCAGTGCCCCATACAGTTTCGGTATTATATATTTCAGCATAAAACGTAAGATTGTCAATATTATCGGGAAAGAAATTATGAACATAAGGTATCAGGTCGTACCCGCTTTTTGAAAGAATATTAGGCTCTGTGGTTTTTTGAAACGATTCAACCAGCTCAATACCTGATATTGTAATTTTGTCGTTTGGAAAATTAATTTCAAGAGTCTGCACAACTTTATAAGGTTTTGAATCTTTATTTAAATCACTGATGCGGATTTCATATTCGTAAATGCCATTAGGAAGACTAAAGCGCTGCTGATCGAGAAAACTAAAATTTATGTTTGTCGTATCTTCTATCTTTGGGCTGAGTAATTCGTATTTGTCATAATTTTTAACTATACTATCCTGACTAAAGATCATTGTTACTTCGATTGCTCCCTGGTATTTTCCATCATCGGTTTTGATATATTTTACGCTTTCGCCAAATACTGACAAATAAGTTTCCACATAAGGGCCTTCGGAAGGAGAATAAAATTTCACATAGAATAATTCTGCCTGTATGTTTCTGGAATTGCGAGGATACACGAACAGTACCAAAAGGATCGAAATGATTAAAAATGTAATTTTTTTCATATTTTTAATTTTTTATAAAGTTGATTTTCAATATGCTTTCGCAAAAATTTGGATAAAAATATTTATTTGAATTATTAATGTCAAGTAATAAAAAGTAAATGGCTGAAAAATATAAGTTAACGGTTTTTATTTAAGTATTCATTTTGTTAATCTAACGTTCAATTGGGATGAAAAATTTTCAATTTTTATTTCATAAATGAAAAAAAATGTATTTTTGCGGCGGAGAGTTGGCAGAGTGGTCGATTGCGGCGGTCTTGAAAACCGTTGACCTTCACAGGTCCGGGGGTTCGAATCCCTCACTCTCCGCCTCATGGATTTTAAAATTTTATTTGGTAAATCCGACAAAAAATTAAGGCTTCGTTTAATTATTGAAATCAGACGAAGCTTTTTTTAATTAATTTTGTTTATTTTACTGATAGATATAAAAAATTCACAAGAAATCCGGAAAAATATTTTCAAAACAGGAAATGAAAAAAACTGTTTAAAAAAATGAATATCGAAAATGCCAGATGGAACATCTGAATAAAAAAGCCAATTTCTCCATATTTCTTGCCGGGTACGTTGCAATGCTGGGTCTTGGCATCATTTCATCTTTCCTTACAAATTATTCGAAAAATCTTGGTGCAACGGGTTTCTGGCTCGGAGCAATATTTTCAGGATTTGTGTTGTCAAGGTCAGTTTCCAACTACTTTATCAGTAACTTGTCCAACAGATGGAGTAAAAAGATATTTATAACTACAGGACTGTTGGTTTTTTCAATTGCTTCCCTGCTTTACACTCTGCCAATCAACAAATATGAACTTACTCTGATCAGGTTGTTTCACGGCCTGGGTTCGGGAATGATATTGCCGGGAATTTATTCTTATGCAGAAAAAATCACCTGGCGAAAACAGAAAAATATCAGCACTTCCACATTTAACTTTCTGTACTACCTGTCATTAGCTTCCGGGCCAATACTTGGAGCAGTTCTTTTCACTTTTATAAATATAAATTTCGTATTTTATTTTCTGTCGGTTATTGGTTTTATTGCTTTAGTATTTAGCGCTTTATTTATTCCTGAATATAAAAATATTTCGGTTGATGAACCAGTTCGGTTATCCTTTAGGAAACTGATAAGGCATAATGTTGTAAAAGCTGTTTTGCTGGCTGCTTTTATTCGGGCAATACGTTCATCAATATTAATGTCTTTTGTAACTATTTACCTTTTTATAATTGATAAGGGAAATATTATTCACACAGGTATCATCATCAGTTCAGGTTTGCTGGTAACGGCGGTTTGCCAGTTCTTTTTTTCAAATCTTTCAGCCAAAACCGGTTATTATAAAAATATGGTTCAAATATTTGCGGGTTCGATAATAGGAAGCATTGGGTTACTGTTAATTCCTTTTTGCAACGGTTTTATTGAAATGCTCTTCGTTAGTTTACTGATAGGCTTAGGGGCAGCCATATCCATACCTGCCGTATCAAACATTTCAGATACAATCGCTATAAAAACAGATAAATGGTACTGGATGAGACTGCTCAACCGTATTAATAGTTTTGGTTTTATTGCAGGCCCTTTGTTAGCGGGTATTGCACTTGAGCTAATGAGTATTTATATGGTTTTTTTCTTATTAGCCGCAATTTCGGTGGCAGGAACATGTATTTTCGCTATAATGATTTTATGGAGAAAATAGCCTATTTAAAAATTTACAACGCTAACCCGCAACCCGCAACCCA
>CBDUSJ010000123.1:0-7488 GCA_965369845.1 uncultured bacterium
TTCGGCTTTGGTAAGTTGATCCTGGCTTGATAAAGATAATTGAAAAACAGTTACAATGCTGAAAGTTAGAATTATCCAGAGCAGAAATTGTGTAAGGCCAACAAGCGCCACACCTATTATTTTGCCCATCATAAGCTGGAAAGGTTTGACCGAAGAAATAATTATTTCGATTATTCGACTTGTTTTTTCTTCGATAACTCCTCTTAAAACCTGCGTCCCGAAAAGGAAGATGAAAAAGTAAATTAAAATTCCGGAAAAAATTCCAAGAACAATGCTAACTTCGGTGAAACTCTTTTTTTCATTTCCACTATCGTCAATCTTAATTGTGCTAAGGTTAATTTTGGTTTTGATCGACTCGAGCACATCAGGGTTTATTCCTGAAGTTTCAAGCTTCAGGCTTTCAATCTCCTTTTTCATGATCTCCTTGATATAACTTTTCACGCTAAGGGAAGGTTGTTTTTCCGAATATAGAATTGCTGTTGTCGGCACACTTAATTCGGTAAGCGGAATGTAGAGCAGAGCATAATTGCCGCTTTTACCAAGGTTGTTTTTCATTGTTTCCAAATCGGACGAAACCGGTACGAAAATCAGCTTATCTGTATTTTTGAATTGCGAAACAAACAAGCCTGTTTCATCAAGAACCTGTACCACTTTTTTTTCTTCTGAAATATTGGAGAGGTAAAGAGGAATTACCCAGATTGATGCCATAAGAACAGGGCCAAGAATTGTCATTATTAAAAAGGATTTTTTCTTAACCCTCGACAAATATTCGCGTCTGATAATAATAAGTATTTTGCTCATTGTAATAAAGTAATCTATTTTTTTTTAACTAATCAGCTTATTAATCAATTATTCCTATTTCCTGGCTTCGGGGATAGATTTTGGAAAGGCTAAAGGCTAAAGTGGAAAGGCTAAAGTGGAAAGGCTAAAGGCTAAAGTTGAAAGGCTAAAGTAAAAAGGTTAAAACCTTATTCCTCTATTTTTCATATTTCCATATTTTTCATATTCCCCATATTTCCTCTATTTCCTCTATTTCCCAAACTTGTCCGTACGAAGCGAAGCAAGTCAGTATGGATGGATTATATTATAATTTGTTAAGAAATTTTCATTGTTAATTTAATGTTGATTAGTTACTTTTTTTAATTATTGAATTCGTTTACTTTTCTGATAAATATATCGTTCATCGTGGGTAAAATCTCATTAAATGAGTAAATTTCTGTTTCGGGCAAAAACAACTTGAGCAAATCGTTTGGGGATACGGATTCAGGAATTTTAATTCTTACCGAAATTTTTCCATCGTCTTTGTGTTGTTCGATTATTTCAAAATTAGCAGGAAGCAACGTACGTGGGTTGCACTGCTCATTGGAAAACTCTATTTCAAACAGATTTGTTCTATACGATTTTTTTATCTCTTTAACGCTTCCGTCAAGTATTTTTTCCGATTTATTTATCAGGGCAATGTGATCGCATAATTCTTCGACAGAGGACATGTTGTGAGTTGAAAAAATAATGGTTGCTCCGTTTTCTCTGATACGTAAAATTTCTTCTTTTAACAAATTAACATTTATGGGATCGAAACCACTGAACGGTTCATCAAATATCAGGAGTTTGGGTTCGTGGATTACCGTTACTATAAACTGCACTTTTTGTTGCATGCCTTTTGAAAGCTCTTCCACTTTTTTGTTCCACCAATCGGTAATTTCAAACTTCGCAAACCAGATTTTAAGTTTCTCAAGAGCATCCTGTTTTTTCATTCCTTTAAGCCGGGCAAGGTATAATGCCTGTTCGCCGACTTTCATTTTTTTATAAAGGCCTCTTTCTTCGGGCAGGTATCCTATTAACGGTGTATGTTCTTTCGATAGCTTCCGGTTTTGTAAAAATAACTTACCTGAATCCGGCGCTATAATCCTGTTTATTATCCTGATAAGTGTAGTTTTTCCGGCGCCATTCGGGCCAAGCAATCCGAAAATACTGCCCTCCGGAACAGAAATGCTAACTTCGTTCAGTGCAAGGTGATTTGCGTATCGTTTTGTTACTTTCTCCGCTCTGAAAATTTCCATTTAAAATTGTACTAAAATTTATATTGATGAGTCTGATATAAAAAGCCGCGAAACTTGTCCGTATGGATGCGCGAATTATTAAATTTATTGCTACTGATTATCTGTAATATACGATATGAAAAATATCATTCTGAACCTTTTTAGACTGGACTCATTGATTATTGGAAATACTCTTTCATTCTGCTGAAAAATGTTTTGTTATGTTTGCCTGGTTTGGGGATAAAATTTTCTGATTTATTAAGTTTTTCAAGTATTGCTTTTTCTTCGAAGGTAAGATTTTGTGGAGTCCAGACATTAATATTGACCAGCAGATCGCCTTTGCCATAAGTTTCAAGATGTGATATGCCTTTGCCTTTGAGCCGGAGAACTTTTCCGCTTTGCGTGCCGGGTTCTATTTTAATTCTGGCTTTGCCGTCGATGGTTGTCACATCGACATAACAGCCAAGCGCTGCATCGGAATATGAGATATATTTATCTAAAATAAGGTTATTGCCATCTCTTACGAGTTCATTATGTTCGAGTTCTTCTATCAGAACCACCAGGTCGCCGTTGATACCGCCGCGAGCGCCTGCATTTCCTTTGCCGCTTACCGAAAGTTGCATACCGTCGGCAACTCCTGCAGGAATGTTAATTTTTATTATATCTTCACCTTTAACTATTCCGTCGCCGCCACATTCCATACATCTGCTGGTAATTGTCTGGCCTTCGCCGCCACATGTAGGGCAAGTGGAGGTTGTTTGCATCTGGCCAAGAAATGTGTTGGTTATTCTTGTTACCTGGCCTGTTCCGCCACAGGTGCGGCAGGTATTGTATGATGAGCCGTTTTTGGCGCCGGTGCCATTACAATTTTCACACTTTACGTATTTATTTACTCTTATCTTTTTTTCAACACCATTAGCAATTTCTTCAAGAGTAAGTTTAACTTTAACCCTGAGATTTGACCCGCGGTTTACTCTTCTGCGATGTGTACTACTTCCAAAACCGCCCCCAAAACCACTGAATGCGCTGCCAAAAACATCGCCGAAATTTGAAAAAATGTCGTCCATCGACATTCTTCCGTCAAAACCACCGTGTGAAGCGCCGCCAACGCCTGCATGTCCGAAATGGTCGTACCTGCTTCTTTTTTCAGGATTGCTTAATACTTCGTAAGCTTCGGCTGCTTCTTTAAATTTTTCTTCAGCTTCATCATTACCCGGATTTTTGTCGGGATGGTATTTAAGAGCCATCTTACGATATGCTTTTTTTATCTCGACATCGGTAGCGTTTTTTGCAACTTCGAGTATTTCGTAATAATCTCTTTTTGTCATGACAGCCATATTTGTAACTTTTTATTCAAACGAACAGCATAAAATTATTGAACATTTTCACTTATTAAAATTTAGAAATCAGGCGCTATTGGCCAATAACAACTTTGGCAAACCTGATTACCTTGTCGTTAAGCAGATACCCCTTTTCGATAACATCAATCACTTTTCCTTTTTGATCTTCCGAAGGCGCCGGGATGCTTGTTACTGCTTCGTGAAAATCGGTGTTAAATTCTTCTCCGAACGATTTCATTGATTTCAGCCCCCTTTTTTCAAGTATTGTCATTAATTTGTTAAAGATAAGTTTTATACCTTCTGATGTGTTGATAGTTATACCAAATTCTTCAATTGAATTTAAGGCTCTTTCAAAATCATCAATTACCGGAAGTAAATCGCGTATAATATCTTCGGAAGCATTTTTAATTAATTCGATTTTTTCTTTAATGGTTCTTTTTCTGTAATTGTCAAATTCGGAGAATAGCCTGAGATATTTATCATTTAATTCAGCAAGATTATTTTCGAGTTCATCAATTTTTTCGTGAAGATTTTTATCAGATTTTTTGGTTTTTGCCTTGGGTTTTTTCTTGGTTTCAACAGATGTTTTCTGCTCAGAATTTTTTTCTACCATTTCTTTTTCTACCATTTTTTCTATGTTTGTTATTATGATGTTTAATTAACAAATTTTAATATTTATCTTAAAAAAACAGGCAAATCAAATAATTTGCCATAAAACAAATGTTGCGTCAAATTGTCAGAAAATTACCGGTTAGAAAAGTCAAATAAAAATCAGACTCTTTCAATTTCAGCACCGATAGCTCTGAGTCGCCCGTCTATATTTTGATAACCTCTGTCAATTTGTTCGATATTATCGATAATGCTTTTTCCTTCTGCCGAGAGAGCGGCGATCAATAATGCCACACCTGCCCTGATGTCCGGCGAGCTCATCCTGATACCCCGTAGTTTATATTCATGGTTTAGTCCAATTACGGTAGCCCGGTGAGGGTCGCATAAAATTATCTGTGCGCCCATGTCTATCAGTTTATCTACAAAAAACAAACGGCTTTCAAACATTTTCTGGTGTATCAAAACACTTCCTTTTGCTTGTATCGCCGCCACCAGGGCAATACTAATCAAGTCGGGAGTAAAACCAGGCCATGGCGCATCGGCAATGGTCATTATTGAACCGTCCATAAAGGTTTCAACTTGGTAATGTTCCTGTTCTGGCACCAGCAGATCGTCTTCCTGTTTTTCAATTTTTATCCCCAGTCGCCTGAAAATTTCAGGGATAATTCCCAACCGGTCATAATTTACATTTTTAATACGGATTGCGGACCGTGTCATGGCGGCAAGACCGATAAAGCTGCCAATCTCGATCATATCGGAAAGCAGTGTGTGTTCGCAGCCATTAAGATTTTCGACCCCCTGAATTGTCAGCAAATTTGAACCGACCCCTGAAATTTTGGCTCCCATTCTGTTAAGCATTTTGCAAAGCTGGACTATGTATGGTTCGCAGGCGGCATTAAAAATTACAGTTTTCCCTTTTGCTAAAGTGGCAGCCATAAGAATATTTGCTGTGCCTGTTACCGAAGCCTCGTCGAGAAGCATATAACAACCTTGTAATTTTGAAGCGTCAACTTTGTAAAAACTGTCATGGAAGTTGTAATTGAACTTGGCGCCGAGTTTTTGAAAACCGGTGAAATGTGTGTCGAGCCTGCGGCGGCCTATTTTATCTCCACCGGGCTGGGGGATATAACCTTTCCCAAACCTGGCGAGAAGAGGGCCTATAATCATTATTGAGCCTCTCAGACCGGCGCCTTTTTCCCTGAAATTTTCCGATTTCATATATTCAAGGTCGATGTTATCAGCCTGAAAAGAAAATTCACCTTTGGCGGCCTCATCAACCTTTACACCTAAATCTTTGAGAAGTTCAATTAGTTTTATAACATCCCTGATCAGAGGGATGTTTTTGATTGTAACCTTGCCGGAAGTAAGTAATGATGCACATATAACCTGCAGAGCTTCATTTTTAGCCCCTTGTGGCGTTATTTTACCACCGAGTTTTTTGCCGCCGTAAATTACAAATGATCCCATCGTTTATGAAAAAAATTATTTATTATATCATCTACTTTTTCTTCTTTGATTACCTCTTGGTTTTTTATGTTTGTTGCGGGCAAGTATATCGACGGTTTTATTCAACTGGTGATCATCAGCCAGTTTAAGCCTGTTTTTCGATAAATGTGCCAGGTGGTCTGTAATCAATTCATCATTCACCGAATCACGATTCCAGTTCAAGTACGATTTTTTAAGATGGTTTGCGATTGTTTTTACAAACGCATTTTTTTCAGGGCCATCTTCGTATTCAACGGCTTTGTCGATAATTAACTGAATATTTCTACCGTAATGATGAAAATCAATATCTCTTTTTGGGTAGCCAAGTTTTGTTGGATTAACAAAAAGATTATCGGGATCAGGCAACGGAAATGGTGAATCGACATCAAGTTTAAAATCAGCCATAATGTGAAGATGATCCCACAATTTGTGCCTGAAGTCGGTTGAGTCTTTCGTTTGAGGATGCATTTGTGCCATGATTTCCACTATCACCTTAGCAAGCCTGTTTCTTTTTTCCTTGTCTTCGAGACCCACCGCATAATCAATCATCTTTTGAAGGTTCCTGCCATATTCACGTATCGGCAATCTTTTTCGTTCTGAATTGTATTCCATGTTTATGAAGTTATTCCTGTGTTTATCAGGATGTTTTTATTTTTAAAACAGATATATTAAAGATAAATTATGGTTCTACTGTTATTTTAATGGTAAATAATTATTTCATAGTTCTATTAAGAGTTCATATATAATGATAAAATGCTACAATGCTTAAATGCTTAAATATAGTATAACAATTAAATCTTTGATAATAAATGGCTTGTATAATACAACGTTGGGTTTTTTCAATTAGGATAATATTTTTATTATCGCATTTAAGCATTTAATCATTTTCGCATTTGTCAATATTCCACTAAATTCGTGGTAGTACCTAAATTATAATGTTATTTGATTTTTTCACGGTGCTCCTGTTTTCAGGCTGCAACTTCTGCTTTAAGTCTTTCTGCATTTTCCGCAAGTTGCAATTTATCGATAATTTCCTGGATGTTCCCGTAAATTATCGATGGAAGATTATAAAGAGTCAGGTTTATCCTGTGATCGGTAACACGTCCCTGTGGATAATTGTACGTTCTGATTTTTGCCGACCTGTCGCCGGTTGAGACCATTGTTTTTCTTTTTGATGATATTTCCTCAAGATATTTTTTGTACTCAAGTTCGAATATCCTGGTTCTTAAAACCGAAAGAGCTTTACTATAATTTTTAATTTGTGATTTTTGGTCCTGACATGTTGCGACAATCCCGGTAGGTTTGTGAGTCAACCTTACAGCCGAATAAGTGGTGTTTACCGATTGACCGCCTGGGCCCGATGAACAGAAAATTTCTTTTCTGATGTCGGCTTGTTTCAGGTCGATATCAAATTCATCGGCTTCGGGAAGCACCACCACCGAGGCTGCAGATGTATGAACGCGTCCCTGGGTTTCGGTTTTCGGAACCCGTTGAACCCTGTGAACTCCCGATTCGTATTTTAACTGTCCGTAAACATTTTCTCCGCTAACATTAAAAATAATTTCCTTAAACCCGCCAACAGTTCCTTCGGTCATGTCCACGCTTTCGATTTTCCATTTTTTCGATTCGCAGAATTTTCCATACATCCTGTACAAGTCGCCTGCAAAAATACTTGCTTCATCGCCGCCGGTACCTGCCCTGATTTCGACAATTGCATTTTTACCGTCCTGAGGGTCGGCAGGAATGAGCGAAAGGCGGATGCTTTCCTCAAGTTCATCTTTACGCTTAGTCAGGCTTGCAAGTTCTTCTTTGGCAAGAGTTCTGAATTCTTCATCTTTTTCATTTTTCAGGACATAAAGCGCTGACTCGATATTTTTTAAGATAATTTTGTATTCTTCATATCCTTTAACAATGGGCTTAAGATCTTTATAGTCTTTGTTGAGCTTAATGAAATGCTTCATGTCCGACATAACGTCAGGTTCATTCATCTGCTTTTCAATTTCAAGCCATCTGTT
>CBDUSJ010000124.1:0-7413 GCA_965369845.1 uncultured bacterium
AACTTATTGCTTATACCTGCATTTTTGTCTAAAAAAAATATCTTTAAAAACTGGACTGTCTTAAAGGAAATTTTGTGGAATATCTGGATATTGTTTACTATTGTATCCGGTTATTTTATCTATTTCCGAATAAGCGGGTCTTTTAGTTTTAGCTTTTATGTTATGCTAAAGATTTTGATAATAAGTGCCATTCCCTTTAGCATTTTGATACCCTATAACAGGAACAGATTATTGCGCAAACATCTTCAATCGGCAATGGAATTGAATACGTACCTTGAAGAAAAAGCAAATCCTACACCTAAAATTGTACACCTTAAATCTGATTATGAAAAGGATGATTTATCTGTAGATGTAAATGCTTTGCTATATATCCGGTCTGCAAATAATTATATTGAAGTTTTCTGGAAGGAAAAAGACAAAATTCTTTCGCAAATGATAAGATGTACATTAAAATATGCAGAAGACGCTTTTAAAGACTATCCGTTTATTTTCAAATGCCACCGGTTATTTATTGTGAATATCAATTATGTGAAAAAAGTGGAAGGAAAATCACAGGGGTACACTCTTTATATTTGGGGAGACAAACACACGGTAACCGTATCGCGCAATTTTATCCCGCAATTCAAAGAAAAGTTTTATAAGCTCTGATATATTTTAGTATTTGGATTTTTGAAATCGCCATGTATTTCATCCCTGAATTCAATCCATCCACCCCTATTGATGTTGTTAAACCCTATTCCCTGGCATTAATCCCTTAATTTATTTTTTTATACATCCTCCTTATATTTTTGCCTTTCAATTTTAATTATTCAATTATGCAAGCATTACACATCGGAAATTTGGAAGCAAGACTTCCTATTGTACAAGGAGGAATGGGAGTTGCCGTATCATTGTCGGGACTGGCTTCTGCTGTAGCCAATGAAGGTGGGATTGGTATTATTTCCTCAGCAGCAATAGGAATGTTGATGCCTAATTACTCGAAAGACTTCAAAGGGGCTAACCAGCTTGCGCTTCGCCAGGAAATACGAAAAGCCGGAAAAAAAACAAAGGGGATCATCGGGGTTAATATCATGGTAGCCCTTTCGGATTATACCGAACATTTAAAAGTAGCTGTTGAAGAAGGGGCTGATTTGATTATTTCAGGAGCCGGACTGCCTCTTAAAATGCCCGATATTGTTATAGAGGATAAAGCCGGTGATAATAAAACCAAATTTATTCCAATTGCATCTTCTGCAAGAGGTGCAAAACTGATCTTTAATTACTGGGCCAACCATTATGGAGTTATCCCGGATGGTATTGTTGTAGAAGGCCCTATGGCGGGTGGGCACCTCGGATTCAAAAAAACACAAATAAACGACAATGACTTTGCCCTTGAAAAATTGGTGCCTGAAGTTGTAGTTGCTATGAAGCCTTTTGAGCAACGCTTTGGGAAAAACATCCCTGTTATTGCAGGTGGCGGCATCTATACAGGTGCTGATATGCATAAAATTATGTCGTTGGGTGCCAGTGGAGTTCAAATTGCTACCCGGCTTGTACCAACCTTTGAATGTGATGCATCAGTTGAATTTAAAGAAGAGTACGTTAATTGTAAAGAAGAAGACCTGATGCTTATTGAAAGTCCTGTCGGTTTACCAGGAAGGGCAATTCGGAATAAGTTTCTGGAAGATGTAGCTACAGGTATAAAAAAACCTGTTAAATGCCCCTGGAAATGTATAAAAACCTGTGATTATAAAAAAGCACCTTATTGCATTTCTTTAGCTCTGATTAATGCCAGTAAAGGAAATTTGAAAAATGGTTTTGTTTTCGCGGGAAGTAATGCATACAAGACCACGAAGGTACAATCAATAAAAGCAGTATTCAGCGCGATTTCTGAGGAATATCATACAGCAATTGCGAAGTTAACAGTCCTCCGGCATAGTAAAACAAAACCTGCTCCTATTGGGCTGCATTTTATAGAATATGCGCAGGTAAAAAAAGCAGTTTGATAATAATAAATCTTTTCTGAATTGGTTCTATTTCTATTTTTGTGGATAGTTTATAATATTAACTTTTACAAAAATACTTTTGTTAGGTGACGAGTAGGGGATATACAAAATTGCAAATGGTATTTATTCCACAATGATATTGTATTTACCCAACAATCCTATAATTCCGTATATTGAGAATTTTGCTTTTTTTATTCGATTTATTTCAGGGTCTAAAGCATAATTATACGATGTTCGAAAATCAGCTTTTTCCAAAACCGTATTTACAAATACAGCTCTATATAGGTCACAATTGTCAAATACTGAACTTGTCAGGTCGGTTTCTGTAAAGTCCACTTCCTGCAAACTACAGTTTTTAAATTTTGTACCTTTAAGTTTTAGTTTATAGAATGAAGACAGGTTCAGATTACATCCTTCAAAACCAACTGACAGTAAAAAGCTGTTACATTCATCAAAGTGCAATCCCAATAATTTGCAATTTAAGAATTTTACATCTTTCAGGGCTGTGTTTCTTAATTTCGCCAGGCTCAAATTGCAATTATTAAATTCACATTCTAAAAAAGTGATATTCGATAAATCCGAATTGGCAAAAACACAATTAACAAAAGTGCAATTTTCGTACTCTCCTTTATCTAAGCTGTTTTCTGAGAAGTCAATTTTTTTAAAAACTTTATTTTCAATAATTTTTTCTGTCATTAATTTATTTTTCAGGACATTCTTTATATGCACTTGCTTTACAAATGTTTCTCATCTTACATTGTGAGCATCCTTTCTTTCTTCCAAATTGGTTTATCATCATTATCAAAATAAATTTCATTACTTAATTCCTTCAAGTATGAAGGCGGGTGGAATATTCAGCAAGGTTGCTGTTATGGTTGATTTTGAAAATCTTTCTTTAATCATATAATAAATTAACCAGGAATATTGATATGTAATAAATTTTCCTTTTTCATGGAGCAGGGAGTAAGATTTATAGATAATCCTTTTTCGTTTATTTCTGTTAAACAAAGAAAAGGGTATCGTTGATAAGATATAATCTGCCTGATCAATTTTATATCTGTTTTTCAATATCATTTTTGCTTTTTCAGCATCTGAATTAATGATTATTAACCGTTTATCATTTATTTTGGATAAATCATTAATGAATTGTTTATTGGTTTTCAAAAACAAAAAGAGTTGTATCTTTTCTCATTAGGTTTAGAAGTTGTTTTGTAATAATCCCTTTTCCCGGTCCGTATTCAACAAGTACGGTTGCTTTTTCAAAATCAATTTTATTCAGCATCCTCTTCGTAAGTTGATTGGATGTAGAAGCAATCGCTCCAACCTTCCTGTCTTTTATTAATTCGTTTATTAATATTTTTTCACTCATTGTTAATCGTTTATTCAAATATCATTTTAATTATTTAATTTTCATTCGCCCTATTAAAGCATTTTATATACGATTGAAATAATATTCATACCTGCACCTACTGAAGTTAAAATAGCAATATCTCCTTTCATTAAGACATGATTTTTCAGTTTTTTGCTAATTAAAATATCCATCAGAGTAGGAATTGTTGCAACTGAAGTATTTCCAAGTTTATTAATAGTCATAGGCATAATATCTAAACTGGACTTCTTTATTCCATATTCTCTAAGTAAATTTCTCATAATTGCTTCATCCATTTTTGCATTAGCCTGGTGGATAATAACTTTGCTTACATCTTCTAATAATAACTTTGCTTTATCAAGACTTTCCTTTACTACTTTGGGAACAGTTTTTAAAGCATACTCATATAATTTATGTCCTTTCATTTTTAAAAATAACTTATTCCCTTTGTAGTTGGGGTTGTTAGATTTTCCCATGCTTAACAGATAAGCATTTTCAAGTGTATCAGACCTGCTTGCATGCGAAATAATACCAACGGGTTTATCACTTATTGTTGCTTCAAGTATTATAGCACCGGCACCGTCAGCATATAGCAAACTATCCCGATCATGAGGGTCGGAAATTCTTGACAGAGTTTCTGCTCCAATAACTAAAACTTTTTTTGCATCACCTGATTTAATATAATAATCAGCTTGAATCATTCCCATCAGCCATCCCGGACAACCAAAAGGAACATCATAAGAAATTGTTTTTGGGTTTATTATACCTAACTTGTTTTTAACTCTTGCTGCAAGACTTGGAACAAAATCTGACCTTTTATTATTAATATTTATATCTCCAAAATTGTGAGCGACAATAATATAATCCAAACTTTCTTTATCAATTTTTGATGATTTAAGCGCATTTGCTGCAGCAAAAAATGCAATATCGGAAGTTACGAGGTTATCCGTTACATACCTTCTTTCATTTATACCTGTTATTTTTTCGAATTTTTCAATAATTTCTTCATTTGGCATATCGAACTTTTTCCCTTCGGCATCATAAAACTCACTTTCAAGAAAGTGTTTATTGGTAATCTTTTGGGTAGGTATGTAACTTCCGGTAGCAACAATAATAGAATAAATCTTATGCATATAAATTAAAATAGCTAAAAAATTATTTACTAAGTCCATTTATCCAAATCATCTCGTAATTTGTCAATAAAATCGAAATGTTCAAAAAAATCGGCTTTTAAAGTTTCGTGATAATTAGCAGCAGAATTTATGATTTCCATTCTCTTAATCAGATTATTTTTTTGTAATGCTTTCTTGATAGCAATTATATTTATAAAACCTCTTTAAAAACTTTTCTGAAATGATATCCATATACTGTATAAGTAATTGCGAGCGACATCAGTTTTGGGCGATTGAATAAAGTCCAGAAAAACAATTTCCAGTATTGTCCTCTATATTTGTCAAATAAACCTAACTTAAATATCGACCGGATAAATGCGATAACAAGTTTTAAGGAAATTTTGTCTTTGTGTCTTTCATTTGGAGTAAACCGTTTTACAAAACCTAGAACCCGTTGATAATATTCTTTACCCTCATAAATGCCATTTATTACTTTTTTATAACCGTCAATAAGCGTCTTTTTATTCATCTTGGGAATAAAATTTAAAGAAAAGTCTGTATTGTTTCCGCTTATTTCATTTGTGATACGACCTTCATCTTTTAACCTTTTATAAAGCCTGGTTTTCTTTGGGGCGTTCAGAAGACCTACCATTGCAGATATTATTCCCGTTTCCTTTATAAAATCAATCTGTTTCTGGAATACCGATGGTGAATCATTATCAAATCCCAGAATAAAACCAGCGGAAACTCCTAAGCCCTGTTTTTGAATCTTCCTTACACTATGAACAAGGTTCCTGTTTATATTTTGTGTTTTTCCACACTCATACAAACTGGCCTCTTCGGTTGTTTCAATACCAATAAATACATCTGAAAACCCTGCCCTGGTCATTAAATCCATCAATTCTTCATCATCCGATAGGTTTATAGAGGCTTCGGTTGAAAATAAAAATGGATAATTCCGGCTTTCCATCCATTTAATCATAGCGGGCAATAAATCGTTTTTCAGAACCTTTTTGTTGCCAATAAAATTGTCGTCAACAAAAAATATGTCTTTCCGCCAACCTGTTTGATAAATATTTTCCAGCTCATTAATAATCTGATTGGTAGATTTTGCCCTTACCTTATGCCCAAACAAGGCAGTAATATCACAAAATTCACAGTTAAAGGGACAACCCCTTGTATATTGAATATTTAAAGTGCTGTATTTTGATGTTTTAACCAGAGAGTAATCGGGTAAAGGGGTCTCCTTTAAATTTGCAAATTGTTTTGAATGATACATCCGTTTTGGGACTCCACACATCAAATCGTATAAAAATTCAGGTAAGGTTATTTCTGCTTCATTTAAAACAAAATGATCTACTTTAGGAAAATTATCCGGATCTTCTGTAAACAAAGGTCCACCGGCTACAATTTTTTTGTTTAATGAATTACACGTGTTAATAATTTCAATTGCCGACTTCGACTGAACATTCATAGCGCTAATAAAAACATAATCAGCCCATAAAATATCTTTATTATTAAGGGATTCAATATTAAGGTCAATTAGTTTCTTATGCCAACCTTCCGGTAACATTGAAGAAACGGTAATTAAACCCAGTGGCGGATTTACAGCCTTTTTTGAAATAAACTTTAAAGCATGTTTAAAGCTCCAGAAGGTATCCGGATATTGCGGGTAAACCAGTAGAATATTCATTGTATTATATTTTAATTGTTGATACTTAAACTGTTCGGAATTTAATTTTTTCACTTTTTATTGTCAAGTCAATATTTAATAAAGTGCTTTCTAAAATTTGACAAAACTACGCTTGATAGTTTGTAATGAAAAATTTTAGGGATTAGCACGTAGCAAATAGGGACGTTATCAAACATTAGGGGCGAAAAGGACAGATTTAGGGGTGAACTTGAACCCTGCTTAAATTATTTTATTAAACTCTTTGATGTATTTTGGAGATACTAATGCAGGAAAATCAAGATTTTTAAAGTATAATAAGAGTATCTTTCTTGTAGTCAGATTCAAAATGAATCAGCTTTTCTTTTTGTTGTTTGCTTTCAATTAACTTTTTGTTAACTGTTGTGCTGATTTCAAGTGATAACGCAGCAATCTCTCCTGTTTTATGTTCCATTGTATCACTTAGACGCGCTTGCCTTGCATAAGTACCTCATCTTACATTGCAAACACCCTTTCTTTTTTCCAAATTGGTTTATCACCATTATCACGAGAAAGCACGCCAGAGAGATTCCTCCGGAAATTATAAATTCTTTATGCAAAAACATTGTGAGTGGGATAAAAATAACCGGAATAATTGTTAATAGACCCCAGGTCATACCTGCTAATTTTATACCGAGTTCGTAATTACCTGATTTTTGTTTGAATAAACGTGCGCTCAATTTTCCCCAACCGGTGCCACACCAACTATCATAATAATAACAATGCGTACATAGATGTTTTCTTAAAACAAATCCAAGCATCACTAATACAAATAACAAATAAAGTATAGAAATAATTGGTAATCCTGCGAATTCTATTTTGGACATTCCGTACGCTGCGCATCCAAACCATAATAACAATAGCGCATTAGTTAAAAACACCGTTGGCTTTGGATAATTTTCTAATCCATTTTCATAAAGTTTTTCCATAATCATATTTTTTATATTATTGAGTGCAGTATAAAAAGCCATTTTTATATAATAACAAGAAATAATGGAAAAATGGAATGGTGGAATAATGGGGATTTCCAATATTCCATAGTTTATGTGTCTTTAGACTGGACTCATTATTCTAATAATTTTAGAATTGTTTTCTGTTCATTGTTGCTTAACTTTTTTATTCCGTCTTTTATTATCCATTTTGTGACTTTGTTTGGACTTGCCTGCCGGCAGGTTTGCTTGCCCATTTCGTTAAAAACTTTGCTACTTCATCAGGATTTTTCTTTGTGATTTCTCTTAA
>CBDUSJ010000125.1:0-7406 GCA_965369845.1 uncultured bacterium
TAGGTCATTTTTATTCGAATTTAGTTAGTTTTGGAGAATCAAAAATGTCTGAAATAACAATGAATAATCAAGATAAAATTGTAATTTATCAAACTGATGATGGCCAAGCTAATATTGAAGTCCGGCTTGATGAGGAAACAATTTGGCTATCGCAAAAACAAATGGGTGAGCTTTTTGAAAAAGATTCTGATACAATTGGTTTACACTTAAAAAACATATATAAAACTGGTGAATTGGAAGAAATTTCAACTACCGAGATATACTCGGTAATTCAAAAAGAAGGTAAACGAAAAGTAAACAGAAAAATTAAGTTTTATAACTTGGATGCTATTATTTCTATAGATGAACTAAAGAGGATGGTTGCCTTGCAGGAGAAAGTGATCTCAGGATACCAACTAAAAACAGGTGAAGCAGAAGGATTAATATACATAATTTCTACTTATTCAAAGGCATTGAGCTTGTTGGATGACTATGATTATCAACCTTTGAAAAAATTGCTATATTGTTACATTGTTACATTGTTATATTGTTACATTGTTGTGTTTAACCATTTAACTCCCGATACGCTCATCCTTCGCTATCGGGATTTCCGCTTTGCTACAACATTTAACCATTTAACAATTTAACCTTGATTGAATATTTACACTTCGTTTCACATTTCACCCATACGGGTTTGCTTTGCTTCACAGGTTAAACAATTTAACAATTTATCAATTTAACCATTTAATAATAATGTCCTATAATTAATATTATGTTAAATAGATAATATTAATTAAAAGGAGAGAAACAATAATCCTCTCCTTTCAATTTATTACTTATTTATTTTATTGATTTATTTTCTCATTAATTTCTAATACTTTATCTTGCATATTTAATCTCGTATAAATATCTTTTAATGTTCTTAGCGTATATACATCGCCCGGCTGAATTTGGTCAGCTTTTTCAAGATAAGGAAGTGACTTTTTAAATAATTCATTAGCTTCGTTATTCATTTTATCATATTTTTCCTGCGCGTCAAGAGGCAGTGAATTTGCTTTCTCTTGAATTTCTATTGCTTTATTTACATAAAGAGCGCCTATGTTATAATTTGCATCAAAGTAATCGTCTTTAAGTTCGATTGCGCGCAAGTAAGCATTTTCTGCTTCTTCAAAATTTCCCATCTGATCGTAATTTGTGCCAACGGCAAAGAAAATTGTCGGGTTTGTATCATCCTGTTCAATCGCCATCTTTAACAATTCCATAGCTTTGCCCTGTTCGCCGATTGCAAGGTAAATATTTATCTCAGTAATGATCAGATTAAAATTTTCAGGATATTTTTCCCTTCCCTTTTTAACAATTTCTATTGCTTTTAAAGTGTCTCCATCTGTCTCGTAAATCTCGGAGAGCGAAGAATAAATTACCGGCTGGTCGTAATTCCATTCTACCAGTTTTTCAAAATTAATTTTTGCATTATCAGAAAAATCGGCAAATTCTGCACATAACGCGGCATTATAAGTAGCGAGGGTGTCGATTTTACCAAGTGATTTATTGACTTTCCCTGCTTTTTCGAAGGACTTCATTGCTTCTTCATAATTTTTTTCGTTAAATTTGTTCACCCCTTTGTTATAATACTGTTCGGCACAAACTAAAATACGGTCGTTTACATCTTTAGTAAACTCTCCTTTTTTGTCAAGTTCCATGGCTGTTATGTATGCATCATACGATTTATCAAGAGCATCAGGGTCGAGTTCTTTATATTTTTCTTCATCAGAAAGCTGAATTGAAAGATAAACATTTCCTCTGTAAAACCACGTTTTGGCGTCTTTCATCGTTTTAGGATGTTCAGAAGCCGCATCAATTGCTTCTTTTGCTTTGTCCAGCTTCCCGTATTTTAAATAATTCCACGCGCTGGTTCTTTTTGAATTCTGGGCGTTCATGGCGATAACAGCCATTAAAATGATTGATAAGAATGCAATTTTTTTCATATTCTTTTAGTTTTAAAATTAATTCAGCAAAATTATTAATTTGATTAATAATTATTAAAAATTTTAGTATTTATTTATTTTGAGGATCTGTATTATTTTCTTCTGAATAATTTTCAGTGGATTGTTCCTGGTTGTCAATTGCATTTTCCTCATCTTCAACAATTTCAACTTTAGCGACAGCGGCAATTGCATCACCCTCCCTGATATTAATAAGTTTTACACCCTGTGTAGCACGTCCCATTACTCTGAGTCCTAATACTGCCATCCTGATAGTTATCCCTGAACGATTTATTATCATCAAGTCATCGTTATCCTGAACATTTTTAATTGCTATCAAATCACCGGTTTTATTTGTAATGTTTATGGTTTTAACGCCTTTTCCACCACGGTTTGTAACACGGTAATCGCTTAGTTTCGATCGTTTGCCATATCCGTTTTCCGAAACAACCAGAATATCATAATCATCATTTTCGAGGCAAATCATTCCAATTACTTCATCCTTACTGTGTCTAAGCCTAATTCCCCTGACACCGGCAGCATTTCTTCCCATTGGCCTTACTCTCGATTCATTAAATCTAATTGCCCTGCCAGACCTTAAAGCCATAATAATTTCATTGTGTCCGTTAGTCAACCTGGCAGCAATCAATGAATCTCCTTCTTTTATTGTTATTGCATTTATACCATTTTGTCTCGGCCTTGAATAGGCTTCAAGGGAAGTTTTTTTAATAATTCCGTTACTAGTGGCAAGAATAATGAAGTTATTGTTTATATATTCTTCGTCTTTAAGGTTTTTGGTATTAATAAAAGCTTTAACCTTATCGGTTTTTTCAATATTGATAAGGTTCTGAATAGCTCTGCCACGTGATGCCTTTACTCCTTCCGGAATTTCAAAAACTCTTAACCAGAAACATTTCCCATTTTCAGTAAAGAAAAGCATGTAATTATGCATCGTGGCAACAAACAGATATTCAAGGAAGTCTTCATTTCTAATCAAGCTTCCTTTTGCGCCACGCCCTCCCCTATGCTGAACGCGGTATTCGGATAATAATGTTCGTTTGATATAGCCAAGGTGTGAAATTGTAATAACAACATCTTCATCGGCTATTGTATCTTCTATCCTGAAATCACTGGCAGCAAATTCAATTGTACTTCTTCTTTCATCATGATATTTTTCTTTAACCTCGCGAAGTTCTTCTTTAATAATCTCCATCCTAAGTGGTTCTTCGGAAAGAATTTTTTTATAATTTTCAATCTTCCCGAGTAATTCCCGGTATTCGTTTTTAATTTTTTCCCTTTCAAGTCCTGTTAGCCGCTGGAGACGCATGTCAAGAATAGCTTTTGCCTGAATTTCTGATAATCCAAACAAATTTATCAAACCATCCCTTGCCACTTCAGGAGTTTCAGATTTTCTGATAAGCGCAATAACTTCGTCAAGATGATCAAGAGCTATTAATAATCCATCGAGGATATGTGCGCGTCTTTCAGCTTCTTTGAGTTCATACTCGGTGCGGCGAATGACAACATCATGTCTGTGGTCAACAAAATATTTTATAATATCCTTTAGATTTAATTGCATCGGCCTGCCTTTTACAAGGGCAATATTATTTATGCTAAAGGATGTTTGTAATGCAGTGTACTGATATAATTTATTTAAAACTACATTTGTGATGGCATCTTTTTTTAGATCATAGACTACCCTGATCCCATTACGGTCGGATTCATCCCTTATATCTGAAATTCCTACAATTTTTTTATCATTGACCAGGTCGGCAGTTTTTTTAATCATTTCCGCCTTATTAATTTGATATGGAACTGATGTTACGATAATATGTTCCTTACCGCCGGCAGTGGTTTCAATTGTTGCTTCTCCCCTCATGATAATTCTACCTCTTCCCGTTTCATAAGCCTCTCTTACACCGTCATAACCGTAAATGATACCTCCTGTAGGAAAATCTGGGGCTTTGATGTATTGCATTAGTTCTTCAATAGTTATATCACGATTATCGATAAATGCAATTGTTCCGTCGATAACTTCATTAAGGTTATGAGGCGCCATATTTGTTGCCATTCCGACAGCAATTCCTGATGCGCCGTTAATAAGAAGATTTGGGATTTTTGACGGAAGCACGGTTGGTTCTTTTAAAGAATCATCAAAATTCAATTGAAAATCAACTGTGTTTTTATTTATATCGCCAAGCATCTCCTCAGCAATTTTTCTCAATCTTGCTTCAGTGTAACGCATTGCTGCCGGGCTATCGTTATCTATCGAACCAAAATTACCCTGGCCGTCGATTAGTGGATAACGCAACGACCATACCTGAGCCATTCGTACCATCGCGTCATAAACCGAAGTATCGCCATGCGGATGATACTTACCAAGCACCTCCCCTACTATCCTTGCCGATTTTTTATGCGCTCTGTTTGAAAATATACCGAGGTCAAACATCCCGAAAAGAATTCTTCTGTGCACAGGCTTTAAACCATCCCTGACATCTGGAAGCGCACGCGACACTATTACTGACATTGCATAATCAATATAGGCCGACTTCATCTGATTCTCAATGTTGACTTTGAGAATTTTTTCTCCATCCTGAAAATTATCCATTTCCTAACTAATTCTATTATAATAATTTAGAATAAAAAACAACAGGGTACAAAATTATAAAATATTATTGATTCAATTTCATTATTCTTCAATTATTACTAACACTTTTTGTTGATAAAATGTTATATGATTCTTAAAATGTTATTAATTTTGTAAAATTAGTTTTTGATTTAATAAATTAATCTGAAATGGAAGCAAAATTTTCTCAAAGAGTTAAAGACGTTTTAACATTCAGCCGCGAAGAAGCCTTGAAGTTGGGAAACGATTATATTGGTGTTGAACATATAATTCTTGGATTATTAAGAGATGGCGAAGGGCTTGCTATTCAAATACTTAATTATTTAGGAGTTGATTTAAGTGAATTCAAAAAAGTAATAGAGAAATCAATAAAATCTTCCGGTTCGCCACAAATTAAAAAGCTTGAAAACCTGCCTCTTATCAGGCAAGCCGAAAGAGCGCTTAAACTTACATATCTCGAAGCAAGATATTACGACAGTGAGCTTATTGGAACCGAACATCTTTTACTTGCCATTTTGAAGGATGAAGATAATATTATAACACGGACACTAAAAAAATATGGTATTGATTATAACAATGTCAGTGGTGAATTGAAGGTAATTTTATCAAATCCTAATATTGAAAATAAACCGGAACCGGGTATTCTACTTAGTCCCAAAAATGAAATATTCAGGGGATCGACTGAAGATGAGCCTGAAGAAAGCAGAAGATTTGGAAAACAAAGTAAAACGCAAGGAACATTAAAATCTAAAACCCCGGTGCTGGATAATTTCGGCAGAGACCTAACAAAATTTGCTGAGGAAGACCGGCTTGACCCAATTGTCGGCAGGAAGAAAGAATTGGAGAGAATTGCCCAAATATTAAGCAGACGCAAGAAAAATAACCCGGTTTTGATAGGTGAACCCGGTGTTGGCAAATCTGCAATTGCCGAGGGTTTAGCGCTTAGAATTATTGAAAGGAAAGTATCGCGTGCCTTGTTCAACAAACGTATCGTAACTCTTGACCTGGCTTCACTTGTTGCGGGAACAAAATACCGTGGCCAGTTTGAAGAAAGAATGAAAGCCGTGTTGAACGAATTGGAAAAAAATCCGGATATTATTCTTTTTATTGATGAAATACACACCATAGTCGGCGCCGGAAATGCCTCTGGTTCTTTAGACGCATCCAACATGTTTAAGCCTGCACTTGCAAGGGGAGAAATTCAGTGTATCGGAGCAACCACACTTAATGAATATCGTCAGTATATCGAAAAAGATGGCGCTCTTGAAAGAAGGTTTCAGAAAATTATCGTTGACCCGACAACAACTGAAGAAACCATTGAAATTTTAAATAATATCAAGGAAAAATACGAAGACCACCATTTAGTAAAATATACTGATAAGGCTATAAATGCTTGTGTAAACCTGACAAACAGGTACATCAGCGACCGTTATTTACCTGATAAAGCTATTGACGCTTTAGATGAAACAGGGTCAAGGGTTCATATTACTAATATGCATGTGCCTTCAAGGATTATTCAGATTGAAAATCAGATTGAAGAAATAAAGAAGAAAAAATCTCTCGCTATTGCAAGTCAGAAATTTGAAGAGGCTGCACGTTTCAGAGATATTGAAAGAAAACTACAGAGAGAACTCGAGTATGAAAAAAAGAGGTGGGACGAAGAAGCAAAAATCAACAAAGAAACTGTTTCTGATGATGATGTTTCAGAAGTTGTTGCAATGATGACAGGTGTTCCGGTAAATAGGATTGCCCAAAACGAAAACGAACGACTTATTAATATGGAGTCGGAATTGGAAGAGTCTGTTATTGGCCAGAATGATGCTGTTAAAAAAGTCGTTAAAGCAATCAGGAGAAACCGCGCAGGGCTTAAAGATCCGAACAGACCTATTGGAAGCTTTATTTTTCTTGGGCCTACAGGTGTTGGAAAAACACACCTTGCCAAAGTATTGTCTCGTTATTTGTTCGATACTGAAGATGCGCTTGTCAGAATTGATATGAGTGAATATATGGAAAAATTTTCGGTTTCCCGTCTTGTCGGAGCTCCTCCGGGATATGTAGGCTACGAAGAAGGTGGCCAATTAACCGAAAAAGTCAGAAGGAAACCTTATTCAATTGTGCTTCTTGATGAAATTGAAAAGGCCCATCCCGATGTTTATCATATATTGTTACAGATTCTTGACGATGGGTTGATCACCGACAGTCTTGGTCGTAGAATTGATTTTAAAAACACCATTATCATCATGACCTCAAATATTGGGTCTAGGCAGTTGAAAGACTTTGGACAAGGCGTAGGTTTTGCTACTTCGGCAAAGCTTTCAAATAGAAAAAAGCATGCAAAAAGCGTTATTGAAAATGCTTTGAAAAAAACATTTGCACCCGAATTTTTAAACAGGATAGATGATATTTTAATTTTTGATTCTCTTGAACGTGAATCCATTCACAAGATCATAGATATCGAGCTTAAATATCTTTACGGCAGAGTCAGTGAAATAGGTTATGAAATTGAAATTACCGAAAAAGCCAAGGATTATATTGTTGATAAAGGCTGGGATGCCCAGTTTGGCGCACGCCCGTTAAAAAGAGCAATTCAAAAATATATTGAAGACCCGTTAGCAGAAGAAATAATAAAAACGAAGATCAGTATCGGCGATAAAATATACATGGATTTTGATGATAAAACGGAAGGGATAATTATTAATATTACAAAACAGGAAGAAAAAATAAAAAAATTGCCAGCCTCTTCGGAAAATTAAAAAATAATTAGTATCAATGGTTAAATTGTTAAATTGCTAAATTGTTAAGCCACAACAATATAACAA
>CBDUSJ010000126.1:0-7342 GCA_965369845.1 uncultured bacterium
GGTTAACAGCAAATCCAATTTTAAATGTGCCATTGCGTAACTTGCCATCAATAATTCAAAACCATTGAGGCGAGGTAACAAATGCGTTTCTACATAATTGCTCCAAATGCCTTGTTGTCCTTCAAATTTTTTGTGAATGAGTTTTACAACTTCGGATAGAAATGTGCCTGTTCCTGTGGCAGGGTCGAGTATTTGTACTTTGTGTACTTCCTGCTCAATCTTTTTGCCTTGAACATCAACTTTAATTTTAGTTTTGCTGTTGTCTGCTAATCCTTGCGGTAAATCAAATTCAGTTTTTAAAATATCATCAACGGCACGAACAATAAAATTTACAACAGGTGCAGGTGTGTACCAAACCCCGCGAGCTTTACGAAGTTTTGGGTCGTATTCGCTCAAAAAGGTTTCGTAAAAATGGATAATCGGGTCTTCCATTTTTGTACTCTTGCCGTAGTTCTTCAAAATTTCATCTACGTTGCAAGCCAGGAAAATACTAACCAAATCATCAACAATCCATTTAATACGGTCGTCCACGTCCAATCCTGCAATATATCCAAATAGCTTTTTAAGAAAAGGATTCGTTTTTGGTATAAGTTCATAAGCTTCTTGACGGCTAAAGGTTTCCAGCGATGGGTCGTGCGAGCGAGCTGCAAACATTCCGTAAGCAATAGTTTGGGCATAAACATCGGCAAATCCTTTGGGTGTAATGTCGTGGATAAGAATTTGCTTAAAGCCGTGCATTTGGTCTTTCAGCGTACTGTCTTCGTTGTGGGTTTCGTCACTTGTCAATGCTTTTTCAATCACTTCGGAAAGCAGGCGGGCTTTGCCCGCCATCATTTCTGCAAGTTTTTTACTGCTTTTTATTGTTTGCCCAATATTGGTGCAAAAGTCTTTTATCAGGTTTTCAAATCGGGCAAAATTCTCTGTTAAGGGTTTTATTCCCTTTTCGGTAAGTTCTCCAATTGCAATTTTAGTTACAAATTGCCCATCACGATAAAGATGAAAGTCTAAATAGTCGGTAAAAATCAGGTTGTTAAGCGATGCCTTATAGCGGTCGAATTGCTCTTTATTTCCAGTTTTCTTTGCTCCTTCAAGGTCTTTGTCGCCAATGTCTTTGGCTTCAATAAATCCAATAGGAATATCTTTCTTCGTCAGTATATAATCGGGTGCTCCGCAAGATTGTCTTTTCGGTTCGTTGGTCGCCCTAATTGTCGGCACCAAACTTTCGATTAGTTGTTCTAAACTTCCACGAAACGTATGCTCTGTTGCATTGCCTAATTTGTAGCGTTTGTTTATGCTGTCTATGTATTGTTCTAAAGTCATTTTTCAAATCCGTTTCAAATAACTACAAATGTATCAATTTCCGCTGGTGCGTTAGCAAGAAAACAGCTCTTTTGCAAACTTGGGTTTCGTGTCGGCTGGAGCGGTTTGTCCCGATAAATATCGGGATGCTGTTTTGCGTGTTGGCTGTTCATTTTTCTTTCTTGTCTTTTTGTAGCAAAAATTTAGTTATCAATCTGTCGCTGTGTCGTTTTTTTACAATGAACGCTAACATCCGGATAAAAACTTATGCTATCGGCAATTTTAATAATTGAAGGTAAGAGTTTTTTTAAAGATCTAATTTGTTCACCTGACGAATTAAACCAGAAAAAGTCCTTGAAATTTTTATCTTCCGGAATATAAACATTGACATTTTTGACTATCGTGTCGAGATATTCGTTGCGGTTTCTACCCGAAAGTCGGTATTCGATTTTTTGTTTCAGGTCGTTTGTATCAATCCCGACATAGTTGTAAAGTAGTTTGTTATTGTTGAAGAACTCATAGACGGTGGTAAAATCCGGATTAAGGTCGCAATAAATTTTAAAAAGTTTCATTTTGTTTGAAAATTCAATCGAATCCGGAACTTTTGAATTTATCAGGAAATCAAGAGCGATGGTGTCATCTTCGGTTAGTATCCCGTCTTTCAGGGTGTTTGAAATAATCACCGAGTAACAGTCGAAATTATTTCCGGTTAACGAAAATTTAATTGTTTTCAGATTGCCGGCAAAGGTTTTCAGGTCGTTCAACTGAATTTTAAAATTATCGTACCACGAGGTGTCTAACACAAAAATATCTTTACAAAAAATTGAATCTATCAGTTGCGCCTCAGGTTCGGAAATCACCGAATCCTTTGCAAACTCATTATAAAAATTCGAATATTTGTCGCTGATAAAAATCACATTTTTAACCGGTTTTTCCATCAGTAGTGAAAAAAGTTGTTTCAGGCTCTCCTTTGCATTTTCGCGTGCCTGTGTCAGTATGCCGCTTTGAAGCGCTTGTTGCCTGAGTTTTTCCTTACACAAAATTTTGACTTTTTTAGATTCTTCGAGCGGTTTTTTAATTCTTCCGGTTGCTATAACGAGTTCAAAACCGGGAATTCTTTTTTCCGGAATATACCAGGGGTTAATGTCGTAATTCAGTATTTCAGGCTCAAAATCTCTAAAGTAGATAATCTGATTTTCCGCGTTGTACCAAAAATTTCTTTCCCTGAAATTCTGAAAATTTATTCCTGCTTTTACCCATCCACGGCCGATATAAATTATTTCTTTCTTTATTTTTTTCTCCGTCAGGCTGTCGGCTCTGAAATACCTGTAATGCTGCCTGAAATTTTTTAACAGGCTTTTTGAAACATCTTTTTTATCTATCCTGATTTTTTTTAGTTCGTTTTTATCTTTTATGAAAAAATACCACAAAACATATTTTTCTCTCTCAACGGAAGCCTTGGTTTTGTTTTGGTTTTTTAGTGTGTCGGATAAAAAACTTATCAACGGAAAATAAAGATAACCGGAAGTTAACTCGTTGAATTTTCCTTCAAATTTCGAGTCGATATTTTTTTGTTTTACAAGACTTTCGAGGCGAAACCATTTTTTTCTGTTCAAAGAATCTTCATCTTTCAGTATTTCGATGGAAAATAAAATATTGTTAAATAATTCGGCAACATCATATTTTAACTGTTCATCGTCAAAATCTTCAATAATGCTTTCTTTTAACGAGGCAATCACCTCGCCATAATACTCGGCGGTGATAAGCTGTCCGATTTCTTTAACACTTTTCAGAGAGACGGGAGTGTTTTTTATCCTGGTTTCGCTTTTGAACCAATCCCACGGATCCCATATTGAAAATGCGACAATGATGGCAGCGATGATCAGCGCATCGACTATTGATTTGAAATATTTTTTTAGAAAGATGAAAATCATTATTCTTCAATTATTTCGGTGGCAACTTCAGGGATCAGTTCACCTTTTTTAAAATCTATATAAATTTCGTTGTACCCAAGATTTTTAAGCAGGGTTTCCATCATCAGCCTTGTTTTTTCTTCTGTTGTTTTTACGATTCCTAAATATTTCAGGTTATTTCGAATATCTATTTCTGCCTGCTGGTAAAATTTGTCGTAATCTTCGATAGTAAATTTGTTCAGAAAAACATTCCTTGTAATTTCTTTGTCGATACGATAATTTTCGATAGGGTACGAAAAATTCAAAACCTCAACCGGCGGCAGTGTCAGCCTGATCATTTTCCCATCAATGGCCACATCATCGGGCTGGAGTTTATTTAAGTCGATGCCTGTTTTTATAAATGCCTGCGTGTATGCCAGGAAATCGGCATGGTTTAATTTTATCAGCCACAGAAACTTTTTATCCCGTGAAGCAAACACGGTTTTGTCTATTGTAAATTCCACTGTTGCCAGCTTTGATGCTTTCCTGATCTTGCTTACCACAATTGCCCTTTTGTTTTGCTTACAACAGCAAAGTGACAATAATAATACCGCTATCAGAATTTTTCTCATCATATCAGGCAATAGTAATTTCAAAGTTTTCAGGAAATATTTGGTTGAGTTTTCCCAAAGTAATGCGGCTGTTGACAACGTCGCAAATGCCATCGGAATTTATGTCGGTATGCTCCGAACCTACGAGGATACAGCCTTTTGTTTCCGAATAATAATTACCTGCGTGTATCAAAATCATCGATCTGCCCGGCACATTCAAAATATGAAAATGATGCCCGAATTTGTCGGAATATCTTTTCTTAACTTTATATTTTCCTTCCGGGATGCAGCTAATGTTAATTTTGTTTTCACGCCACGGTAGTTCAATTGTCTTACATGAAAAAATATTATCATTTCCATCGAGCGCCAACATTTCGCCCATTGTTTGAAGTTCGCTCTTACCGGTTCTTTTTAATTCAAGCCGCATATCCTGATTTAAGGCTGTTGCCCATTTGGCATAATATTCTTCGAGGCGCAGGTCGTATTTGTTTTTTGAATATCCCGGGCCGTTGTATCCCCGTGCAAAACCTTGCCAGTTTTTATTTTGCAGGTATTTTATAATTTGTTCGCCCGCTGATTTTGTATTTTTAATAAAGTTAAGAAAAGCTTCAAGATGTTTTTGTTCGGATAATTTTTGTGCTTCAACAAATTCATCAATATTTTTGAAACCTGCGAGTTTGAAATTTTCACCCATTATCTGGAATTTACCCCAGGAAGCCGACATCAAAGCAGAATCCCTGTCGATAAGCATAGCTTTTTCGAGCCTTGAATATTCTCCGGCGCCTCCGATATAATATTTTTTTGTCCAGGTGGGATAAAGAATATCGGGATGGTCTTTGGCTAAATCATCAATATCAACATCTATTTTTCCGGCTTTGATTTTTTCTTTCAGATGATTCCAAAATTTATGTCCCTCGAATAAAATCTTTGGCCTGCCGTCGCTGAGAAATCCGCTTTTTGCCGATTCAACATCAACAACTGCAAGCAGGGCAGCCGGTTCGATATTATTTTCTTTGGCGGCAAGGGTTATTTCCTCTTCCGTAAGATAAATTTTATCAATTTCTTTATTTATAGAAACAATATTATTTTCCGTATATTTTTCAAACTTTTCATTAAGTTCTTGAGAAAGAAGCGCATTTTTTAAACCGGTCAGCTTTTTTGCATAAGATATTTCAGCTTCTGAATTTCCGAAAGTAGGCACTGTTTCTTCTGTTAAATCGGCGGTTTCCGGGAGTGGCAAATCTGCACCATTTCCGGTTTTCCCATTCTGCTCCCCATTCTTTTTACCAAATCTTTTAATTGTGATGCCTTTATAATCTTTTCTCAGAAATTCGAGTGTGCGGCTGCCAAAATAGAAGGCTATCATCATCAGGAATGCAGTTTTGAAAAACTCGAAGTTATCGTAAAGAAAACTATCGCCTTCGGTAATATGCGGATGTCCCATTGAATAAATAAAAAGCGAAACAGCTCCTATCATCAAAGTCAGGGTAAGCGTTGCTCTGACAGTGCCGGGTGGAAGACCGAGACTTTGGCTATTGTAAGGATTGTCCTCCGGAGGATTTGTTTCATCAGTGGGTTCTATCCCGATTTCTCTAAGTTTCTCGGCTTTTTCGGATTTTTCTTTCAGTATTGCCCAGCTTTCATTTGTCAGCCCGAGGTTGATGTTATAAAAATATATCGACCATGCGAGATAGCCGATTATTACTCCGAGCCATATTAAAAAAACCGACACGGCGACACAACTAAAAACCGTGATATATCCGGTCGCTGACTGAAAGATACAATAAGCTGTTAAAAAAAGTAGTAATATTTCTACAAGTATTATTGACCATACAAAAAGCCTGTTGAGCTTTTTTTTCGATTTTTTTGCTTTATTAACCAAGATGCCCATGATATTTTATTTTAAAAGAATTTATCACTAAACCAATTTTCATCAAAAATAAATAAACGAATATTCTCATCAGATTTCAGCTTATTGCTGATCTGCAAATAAAAATTCCTGAATGTCTGCCTTGATTGATTCAGAAATTTTGCTGTGTCGGTAACATTCAGTCCTGTGGAAATAAGGATACAACCTTCGGTGTGTTGGTGTGTCCCTCCCGAGTGGATATAAATATTTTTAAAATCTTTTACATTTTTAACTTCAAGATGATAAGTGAACCATGGATATTTTTGCCTGTATTTTAGTGTTAAAGGCGTTTCGTTCAGATTGAAGTTCAACTTATACTTACCTTCCGGAATACGTGTGTTGCCCTGAATTTTTACTTCGTTGAAAGTGTCTTCGAGCGTGTAACAAAAAAAAGTATCATCGACAAAAAGCAAGCCAAGTGTAGTTTCTCCATCATCGAAATAGCGTAGAATTGTTATAGTGGTTCCAGTAAAGTTTTGATGATTATCCGTAAGATTTATTTCTCCCGGTTCAACCGAGGAATTTTCATCAGGTTTTGGGGTTTCGGCCGGTGTTTCGGGGACGGTTGTTTTCTGCAGGTCTTTAATATTTTTTTTAATCCAATCCCCGATACGTTGAAACAATGCGACAATAAGCCCGATCAGTCCTACAATCCATAACCAGATATCGCTTATTATTTCAGGCCTGTAAATCAAAAGCAGGATTATTATTGTGCTAATTGCTACGAGGATTATGATCAAAAATCTTTTCATTAAAAATTCAAAATATTTGTTTGTACAAATGTAATTTTTTTTAATTATTATTAATAAAAATCATAATGTTTAATATTTTTTTTGTAATCTACATTACTCATAAAATCTCTCGCCAAGCCGCAAAGAATAAACAAACTATCAATGAGTCCACTCCGAAAAGTTATAAAAATGGAATTAGCCACAGATTCACTGATTTAAATGAAAATTAAATCTGTGATAATCAGTGTAATCTGTGGCAACTTTTTTTCAACAATTTCAAATAAATGTATTTTCGGAGTGGACTCATCAATAAGTATTTTAAATATTCAATTTCATTTTATAAAATGTATTGCAGGCATTAAATTGTTTCAATTCAAATCTTTACGTCTCTGTTTACCCCGTAAGGAAGTTTACCCTATGAAATGCAAAGCATATTTAATAGGGAATGACTGTATCTGGACGTCTTTGCGTGATAAATTATTCAGGCGGGTTAAGGAAAAATTTCAGACCTTGCAATTATAGGTTAAATTTACAAAGCTAATTGCGGTGAAGAAGATAAATTATTATCAAGAATAGCTGAAGCATATTGAAGTGCAGCAGCAATATCATCCTTTTCCAAGACCGGATAGGCTTTTAAAATGTTTTCAATACTTTCACCGGCTGCCAGATATTCAATGATTGTTTTTACAGTTATTCTCATACCTCTTATTGTCGGCTTACCATTACAAACATCAGGATTGATGGTAATTTTATTCAAATAGTTTTTCATATTATTGTATAATTAAATAATAAGACAAAAATAGTAAAAAAATCTGCAAGTACATAAAGTTGATGACTAAAAGTAGTTTCAGATTTCCTGACGTCATAGGAAATATCAATGACACCAATAATAATGAATAT
>CBDUSJ010000127.1:0-7218 GCA_965369845.1 uncultured bacterium
TGAAATAAACCCCGAACCATCAAAATACACAAGACATCTTACTGATATCTATCTTGCAGGGAAAGCAGGCGACATAATGTCGATGCTCATGGAAATTATTGAAAAATAAATTTTGTTCTCAAATAAATTTTTATTGTACTTTTGTCGTATCTGCGGTATTAGCTCAGTTGGTAGAGCATCAGCTTCCCAAGCTGAGGGTCGCGGGTTCGAGTCCCGTTTACCGCTCTTAAAAAAATGCCCGGTTGGTTGACCGGGTTTTTTAACTATAAATGCTTATCTCAATAAAAAATATTTCATTAAGATATAATGAAAAGTCATTGTTCAGCAACTTTTCTCTCGATATAAGGCAAGGTGAAAAAGTTGCTCTGAAAGGAATGTCAGGAGTCGGGAAAACCAGCGTTTTAAATATTTTGTTGGGATTTGTTAAGCCTGATGCCGGAAAAATTTTCTACGAAAATGAAAAATTATCTTCAAAAAATATCAGAAAATTAAGAAGTAATCTTTCATATTTACCCCAGGAAATCCATTTTTCCAATATGGGTGTTAAAGAGTTTCTTCTTCTCCCTTTCGGCTTTGAAAAAAACAAACATTTAAAACCTTCGGATAAGAAACTCAAAATTTATCTTGATAAGTTTCTTCTTGAACACGAAATACTTAACAAACAAATGACTGAAATATCCGGTGGTGAAAAACAGAGAATTGCATTAATATCTTGTCTTTTGCTGGAAAGGGAATTTATGATTTTTGACGAACCGACCTCTGCCCTTGATAAAAAGACAAAAGCTGCCGTGATGGATTTTATTTTTACAAAAAAGGAACTGACACTTTTATCGACAACACACGATGATGACTGGATAAACAGATGCGATAAAGTTGTGGAATTGCAACAAAACAAATATGGAAATTAAAGACATTAGCTGGTTCAATCTTTTTACCGGATATTTTCTCCTGGTGATTCCTGTTGGAATAATGTGGTATTATAAAACAGGCCTTATCAGAGACACATTTATTTCGGTATTAAGGATGACTGTTCAGCTATTTCTGATGGGACTTTATCTAACCGTTCTTTTTGACCTTAACAGCGCTTTTATAAATATTTTATGGGTTTTGGTAATGATCGGAGTTTCAACATTCACAGTTATCAAGCGTAGTGAACTTAACTGGAGGTTTTATGCTTTTCCTGTAGCTGCGGGCATCCTGATTTCCCTTGTCATTGTCGATTCGTATTTTCTTGGATTAACAATTGGCCTCGAAAACTTTTTTGACCCCAGGTATTTTATTACTATCACAGGTATGATCCTCGGCAATACTATGGAAAGAAATATTATAAGTCTGAACGAATTTTACACAACACTCAGGAAGAACCGTGCTGATTACAAATATTGTCTTGCAAATGGCGCCAGCCGGCAGGAAGCGCTGTTACCTTTTATGCGTCAGGCGATTAAAAAATCATTTAATCCTCAGATAGCAAGAATGGCGGTATTAGGACTTATTGCTTTGCCCGGAATGATGACCGGACAAATTATTGGTGGCAGTAGCCCCGAAATAGCAATTAAATATCAGATACTTCTTATGCTCTCGATTTTTATTGCAGGAATGATCGCTGTAATTGTTACAATTAATATTGCTAATTGTTTTCTTTTCGATGAATATGATAATTTTAAAATTACAAATTAAAGAATAATTTTTTAGCCGCTAATGCGCTAATTTTATCTCAAATATTTTGATTATATAAGTTTTCAATTAGCGAATTTGCAGCTTTATAACTAGATATCCGGTTTAATTTTTATGATAAAAAAACCCCGGCTTTTTAACCGGGCTTTCGGGTGGAAGATGGGAATTGAACCCACGACCCCTGGAACCACAATCCAGTGCTCTAACCAACTGAGCTACATCCACCATGTTTTCAAAAAACATTGCAAAGATAATATATTTTTGTCTATAATATTTTTTTGATTTTTTTTTTAAACACTCTTTTCAATTTACTTCAGAAGTCGAGATGACTACAATCTTTTGAAGGGCGATACCTTGCACACCAGCCTTTCTGAATATTGAATTTTACTGCAAAATACAGGTCAAGGCCGGTAAAATCGTTGAAACCGAACAGACCTCCAAGTTTATCTGTTCCGAGTGTAAAATAATAAAACCTTATAGCTAAACCTATTCTCGGCTTTTTAAAACCATAAAGCGAAAGCGGAACAGCAACCTCAAACAATCTTGATTCATATCTTAAACTTAAAGCAAGCTGCGAAGGCCGGTCAATCCGGGCATTTCCTGTTTTTATCGGTAAAATAATAGTGGAATTTATATACCACTGTGGATAATACTGGAAATCGGCCTGTAAACTGATAGCAGTCGGTAGGTTCACACCAAACGAATTTCCGGAATTTGAAGCATCGGGATTCCCATAAAAAACAGCGCTTAAATCTTGCATAAATGAATTAATATTCCTGTATTCTAATGTGTCAATATTGTCCCAAAAAACTGACTCAGCACTAAAAGAATGTACCTGTGCATTTTCTTTAAAATTAATTTTCCCTAAATCAAGTATCGAAAATCCTATTCTGTAAATATAATCTTCATATTCGCAGGCACAATAGCGCTTAGGCATTCTGTTTCCGTTATCTTCACGAAGACGTTGATAATTTACACCTAAATCCAGGCCCAGACCATTTCCTTTAATAAAACTACCGTCGTCAGGATATTCGTTGTTATCATAATCAACAGGCAATGCAAACCCTACATCGGCATCAATATTCTCAATATCAATAACGGTATCATTTATAAGTGTATAATCAAGTTTACGATTATAAATATATGCACCTGAATGTGCAAACAACAATTTTAAGCAAATACCTGCCGACCATTGGTTTCGTATGCTTTTGCTCAGTATAAGGGCATAATTAAGTCCCGTTTCTCCCCAAACAACAGCAGCAACATCAAATTTACCATGGTGCTGCTCAACCCCGTGCAGTGGTTCATATTCAAGTCCTTCGTAGGCAAGAATTCCAATATCTGTCGGTACATTTTTCAGAGATGACGCTGTTCTGAAGGATGTTGTTAGCCCGAAGGCGTGTCGGCCAAAAATAATTGCACCTGACAATCCGGATATTCTTGTAGATTCAAAACTTGAAATTTTCCCCACGTCAGCGTAGTAATCAAATCCTCTATCATCAGTTTTATAAGAAGGAAACTCAGGATTTCTTTTAAGATAATTTAATACATGAAAATCATTCCGGTGTATGTACAGGAAGTTGTTTTCAATAAATAAATCGGCTCCCAGAATATTTACATCAATAAATAATTTTGAGTTAACAATTGATGATGGATTGATCAAAGCACCCGTTATTCCGCTGTAATTGCTGTTGACAATTCCAAGCATTTCCTGGGCCGATAACTTTGAAACGATGAGTGCAAATATTGATATTATTAATATCCTGCCAATTTTTAGTTTGTTATTAGTTAGTTTAGTATATGTAGTTTTTTTCGCCAAGTTTCAATATGAAAAAGCAAAAATAATTAAAATTCTTGTTCTTGATAATTTTTTTAAGCACGAGCTACGAATGTCAAAAAAATTATGCCGGCATTTAACTTTTATAATATTTTACACACATAAATCAACATAGTACCAATATTTTTCTAATTTTGGCTACATAAAATATTTTAACATGGAAGTAAAAAGGATTTTTGATTTGCTCAACAGATACGCTGAAAAATATCCCAAAGATGATGTTCTCGCAGGAAAAAAAGATGGAGAATGGATAAAATTTAGCGAAAAGGATTATATCAGATATTCGAATCTTTTTAGTTATGGCTTGCTGGCTCTTGGTTTTAAGAGAGGAGATAAAATTGCCACCGTTTCAAACAACCGTCCCGAATGGAATTTTGTTGATATGGGAATGTTGCAGTCGGGAATAATTCATGTGCCTATTTATCCAACAATCAGCGCTGATGAATACAAGCACATTCTCAGCCATTCTGATGTTAAAGCCATAATATTTTCCGACAAGCTTGTGTATAAAAGATTGAAAGATGTTATTGCTAAAATTACGAATATCAGGTTTGTTTACTCCTTTAATGAAGTTGAAGAGATAAAAAATTGGAAAGAGATTATTTATGAAGGTGAAAAAAATGAAGAAAAGTATAAAGAAGAAGTTCTGAAAATCAAAGATAGCATCAAACCTGACGATATGGCCACATTGATCTACACATCAGGTACAACAGGCTTATCAAAAGGTGTTATGCTTTCTCATAAAAATATTGTCAGTAATTTTATTGCAACTTCATATATCCAGCCACTCGACTACCGGCACAAAATACTTAGCTTCCTGCCATTATGCCACATTTACGAACGAATGATGAACTATCATTTTCAGTATAAAGGTATTAGTATATACTATGCCGAAAACCTCGGCACAATTACAAATAATCTGAAAGAAATAAAAGCCGATGGATTCAATACTGTCCCGAGATTGCTCGAAAAAGTTTACGACAAAATTGTTGCAAAAGGAAAGGATATTTCAGGATTAAAAAAAAGAATATATTTCTGGGCATTACACTTAGGACTAAGGTACGAACTTAATATGAGCAACGGTTGGCATTATGAACTTAAAAGAAAAATAGCCGACAGGTTGGTTTATTCCAAATGGAGGGAAGCTCTTGGCGGAAATATTAAAATTATTGTTTCCGGGGGTTCGGCGCTACAGCAGCGGCTTAGCAGACTTTTCTGGGCCACAGGCATGAAGGTACAGGAAGGATACGGCCTGACTGAAACCTCACCTGTAATTGCCGTTAGCCATGCCATGTATCCGAATATTAAATTTGGAACGGTAGGCCCTGTTCTCGAAGGAGTTGATGTAAAAATTGCCGAAGATGGCGAAATACTCACCAAAGGCCCAAACCTTATGCTTGGTTATTATAAAGACCCTGATTATACAAAGAAAGTCATTGATGAAAACGGCTGGTTTCACACAGGTGATATTGGCTATTTAGACGAAGGAAAATTCCTGAAAATTACAGATAGAAAAAAGGAAATTTTCAAACTGTCATCAGGAAAATATATTGCTCCGCAATTAATTGAAAACAAATTCAAGGAATCAATTTTTATAGAACAAATTATGGTTGTAGGAGAAAATGAAAAGTTTGCCAGCGCTCTGATTTCACCAAACTTCAACCATCTTCATTTTTGGGCAGGAAAGCACAAAGTTCACTACCGTGATAATATTGAACTTGTTGGTAATCCGAGTGTTATTTCATGTTATCAGAAAGAGGTTGATAAAAAAAACAAAGTGCTTGGCGAACATGAAAAAATCAAAAGATTCCGGCTTGTTTGCGAGGAATGGTCTTCACAAACCGGCGAACTTTCTCCAACCCTAAAACTTCGCAGAGCAATAATTTATAAAAAATACGACGCGCTTCTCAGAAAAATTTACCGTTATCCGAAAAAGGTGAAAATCTAACTGTTTAAATCCAAGACAAAAAAACGCTGATTTTTTATGAGTAATCCCATTTTCAAATTTCTGAAAACTCTCGAAGGACAAACTCTCGATAATAGTCCTTCACCTGTTTCTGTTTGGCTAAAAGGAAAACTTTGCAGGATAGAACCCGGCTATGCCGAAATTGAATATATTATTAGAATAGAAATGACCAACCCCCTTGGCATACTGCAAGGTGGGATATTAGCCGCTATGATGGATGACACGCTGGGGGTTGCGGTTTACAGCCTCGGAAAGGACAAATTTTACACATCAGTAAATTTCTGTATCGATTATTTGGAAAGCGCAAAAGAAGGTGATAAAATTATTGTTTGCGCCAAAATCATCAGAGAGGGAAATACAATTCTTAATATCGATTGTAAAATGTTAAATGAGGAAGTAAAAATAATTGCGAGGGGAAGCTCAAATCTTATGGCAAAAGAATTTAATAATGGCAAAAAACTGCCCCGTTTTTAAAACTTTCAATAATCATTTTTTTATCCGGATTTTAATAAATTTGCAAACTTTATAAATTATTATTAATCGAAAAATAGAAGATATGACTAATGAACATTTGTCGGATATGGTAAATCAGTTATCAGAATCGGCAACACTGGAAATGACCCGCAGAAGCAAACAGTTGAAGGAAAACGGGTATGATGTGATAAACCTCAGCATCGGTGAGCCTGATTTCAACACACTGGAATTGGTGAAAGAAGCTGCAATAAACGCTATTGAAAAAAATATAACTCATTATACTCCGGTGTCGGGATACACGGAACTTAGACACGCTATCGCCGAAAAATTTAAAAAAGATAACAATCTTGATTACAATTACGAAAACATAGTTGTATCAAACGGTGCAAAGCAGTCGATAGCAAACGTAATGATTTGTCTTGTTAATAATGGCGACGAGGTGTTAATCCCAAGACCATACTGGGTTTCTTATCCCGAGATAGCTAAGATTGCAGGTGGCACGTCTGTATTCATAGATACAACACTTGAACAGGATTTTAAGGTTACACCCGAACAGATAAGGGAAAAACTTAGCGACAAGACTAAAGTTTTCATCTTCAGTTCGCCTTGTAATCCAAGCGGCTCGGTATATTCAAAGGAAGAATTAAGAGCAATTGCCGAAGTGCTGGCAGAAAAAGAAAATCTTTATATTATCTCGGATGAAATTTACGAATATATAAATTTCACAGGAAAACACGAAAGCATTGCACAGTTCGACTTCATCAAAGACAATGTGATCATAGTAAATGGCGTTTCGAAAAGTTTTGCCATGACAGGCTGGCGTATCGGATATATTGCCGCCCGGCTTTTTATTGCTGAAGCTTGTGACACTCTTCAGGGGCAATATACTTCCGGCGCATCCTCAATTTCTCAGATGGCTGCATTAGAAGCAATAAAGACAAATCCCGAAAACTCGAAGGAAATTAAAAATATGATAACGGCTTTCCGCGAAAGAAGGGATTTGGTTCTGGAAAAACTGCACACAATTCCCGGCATCAAAGCCAATGTTCCTGAAGGAGCATTTTATGTCTTCCCCGATGTGTCTTACTATTTTGGAAAGTCAGACGGTAAAATCACAATCAGAGACGGATATGATTTTTGTATGTACCTGCTGAACAAGGTTTATGTTGCACTTGTTCCGGGTGCTGCTTTCGGTTGCGATAATTACGTACGGTTTTCTTATGCCGCTAAAAAAGAAGAACTCTCAACAGCAATTGACAGAATGAAA
>CBDUSJ010000128.1:0-7156 GCA_965369845.1 uncultured bacterium
CTAACAGGCGCAATAATAATAAAACCTTTTTTAGCGCAAGCGCACAAGTCCCGCAAGCCTTCAGTTACCAAAGTATTATAATAGACACAAACGGAAATCATATTTTTGAACAGTCTGTTTAGCTCCGGATATCTATTTTAAAAGATACTCCGGAAGTTGAAATTGTTCATTCCGAAGTACATAACACCTTTACTAACATCTTTGGTCTTGTAAATATGAAAACAGGAATTGGATGTGTTCAAACCAGATTTTTTAAACGAATTGACTGTAGCAGAGGGAATTTTTTTGCAGGTAACCATAGATTTATAAGATTCAACAAATTACTACCTGAATGTAAGTGGTTTTTTTTTCAAATAATTTTACTTCACTCCCGGATTTATTATTACCATAATAAAATTCATAATTCATTTTCAAATTCGCTGGTTATTTTGTACAATAGTGCGAAATTATTTTAATGCTTTGAAAATATTCGCTGTAATATTTATTTTTGTAAAATATTGTCTTATCAAATTTATTAAAAGATAAAACAAATAGTGAATGGCAAAAATATCACTTGAAGGAATGGAGTTTTTCGCTTATCATGGTTGTTTTAGCGAAGAACAAATAATCGGGACAAAATTTATTATTGATCTATGGTTCGAAGCAAATACAAATAAAGCTGAAATTTCGGATGAACTGGCTGATACGATAGATTACCAGGAAGTTTATAATGCGGTAAAAAATGAAATGAGAATCAACTCGAAATTAATCGAACACGTTGGCCGGAGAATACTTAACATTGTTTGTTGTCGTTTTGATGGAGTTGAACGTGCAACGGTTAAAATATCTAAGATCAACCCAGCACTCGGAGGCAAGGTTCACAGCGTTAGCATAACACTTTCTTCTGATGGTCAATAACAATAAATATTACCAAGTAAATACCGAATCCATTAATCTTAAATAAAAAACCTCATGTTTTCTGTCATGAGGTTTAATGTTGTGGGCCCACCAGGACTTGAACCTGGGACCACCTGATTATGAGTCAGGTGCTCTAACCAACTGAGCTATAGGCCCTGTGTAGTAATTTTTCCTGTTGAAAGGAATTTCAAAAAAGGAGTGCAAAAATATATCTTTTGATAAGAATAACAAACGATTTTTATAAAATTATTTTTTACGTATAAAACTTTTAATGTATGACAGATGTTTCAAAAATTAAAAACCTGATATTTGATTTCGGTGGTGTAATTTATGAAATTGACCATAAAAAAACCGAAGATGCCTTCAATTTATTAGGAATAACAAACTTTGAGAAATTATTTTCTCATGCTGTTCAAAGCGAATTATTCGAAAAATTTGAGACCGGCAAAATTTCTGATGATCAGTTCAGAAAAGAAATAAAGTCATTTATTCCGGAAGGAGTTTCCGAACAAAAAATTGATGAAGCATGGAACCTGATTCTTGTAGGTTTTTGCGCTGATAGGGTAAAATTATTAAAAAAGCTTAAATCAAAATACAGGCTTTATCTTTTAAGCAATACAAATTCAATTCATTACAAAATTTACATGAGAGAATACAGGGAAAAATTCAGTGGCGATTTTAATGATTTTTTTGAAAAGGCTTACTGGTCATTTAAAATCGGTTTAAGAAAACCTGATACTGAAATTTTCAAACTTGTGATTGAAGAAAATAATCTGAAAAAAGAAGAAACACTTTTTATTGATGATACAAAAAAACATATCGAAAGCGCTGAAAATTCCGGTCTTTCTGCTTATTGGCTCAGGCCTGGTGTTTCAATAAATGATATTTTTTCGGAGGATTTAGAGATAGTTCTAAAGTGAATATTCTTTTTTTAAATTGATAAAAACCTGGTTGAGGATTGTGCGAATTTTCTCAATGATCTGGGGTAAATTGTCTATGTTATCGAATACCTTATCAGTTTTATCAATTTTCCTGATATCATCCGACAATGAATGAATTCTCATCATATCTATCGAAGATTTCATTTTATGAGCGTTTTGTGCAATTTTTTCAAAATTATTTTTTTCATAATCCTCAATAAGTTCATTCAGGATTTTTGGTGTTGACTCAAGAAAAATGATCAGCATTTTTTTTAATCCTTCATCTTTGCCTACCATGCTGATAAGGTGCGTAAGATCGTATAGTTTTTTTTTGCTCATAAGTGAAAGTATTAAATTTCTTTGTTCTTTATCATTCTGTAAATAGTCGATTTGCCGACATTTAGTTTGTTGGAAACCTTAACAATATTATTGTCGTATTTATCCAGATAAAAACGTACTATTTTGCGGGTATATCCCTGAAGAGTGTCTTCCTGATCGAGCAGAAAATCGGTTTTTCTTTTGATAGAATTGAATAAAATGTCAGAATCCTCGATTATATTATTATTTGCCATAACGGTGGCAAGTTCCATAATTGCCTTTAATTCTCTGACATTACCCGGGTATAAATATCCCATTAGTTTCTCCTGGGCAAGTTGAGAAATTGTAAGGTTAGGAAGTGCATTATCCTTACAGAATTCTTCAACAAAAAATTTGGCAAGTAAAAGAATATCATGTCCTCTGTCTTTTAAAGGAGGCAAATATATTGGCAGCCCAAGTAAACGGTAATATAGATCCTGTCTGAAATTTCCCATTTGAACTTCTTCGGCAAGGTTTTTATTTGTAGATACAATAAGGCGTGCTTCGGTCTTCACAATATTATGGCCACCAATCCGGGTAATTTCTCTTTCCTGCAATACACGTAATAATTTTGCCTGCATGTTATGTCCCATTTCTGCAATTTCATCAAGGAAGATTGTCCCTTTCCCGGCTTCTTCAAACTTTCCTATCATACGTGTATTTGCACCGGTAAAAGCTCCTTTTTCGTATCCAAACATCTCACTTTCTATCAAATCCTTGGGAATGGCTGATACATTGATTGCAACAAAAGGATGTTTGGAATGTTGCGAATTGTAATGAATTGCTTTGGCAACAAGTTCTTTGCCGGTTCCGGTATCTCCGGTAATTGAAACGCTAATATTTGTTTGTACTGCTTTTTCAATAAGGTTGAATACTTTTTTAATTTCTTTACTGGTGCCTTTTATAATATTTCCAAACTTATATCTTTTTCCAATTTCTTCTTTAAGTACATTTATTTCTTCTTCCAGTCTAATTTTTTCCTTGATGTTTTTCAAAGCATTCCAAATCCTGTCTTTCGTTTCCTCGTCCTTAACAAAATAATCATAAACTCCTTCCTTAAGAAGATTCACTGCAGTAGTTACGTCTTCCTGCCCCGATACGATTATTACCGGGATATTAGGATTATAGTCCTTGATTTTTTTTAATACCTCAAATCCGGATATGTCCGGAAGGGAATAATCTAATGAAATAACAGAAGGATTTTTATATAGATTATTAAGAAAGTCTTTTCCGGTTTCGAATTTTTCGACAATATAATCCGGATTAAGACTGATATGATACTTAAGCATCTCGCCGTAAAAAGGATCGTCTTCAACAATGAATATTTTAAAAGGACTCATAATATTTTTTCTTCAAAAATAATATTTTTTATTATAAAATCTCAATTCGGGAAATTATATTTATTTTGCAAAAATAATTCAAAATCGGAAAAATAAATCGAAATAATATTAATTTTGATAATAAAATCCAAAAGAAATTGTTTATTCCCTAATTAATTATGATCGAACAATACGAAATAGCGCTTCCTTCGTTCAACAAAGGGTTTCACCTGATAACACATTTTATTGAACAAAATCTGTCATCATTACCGGTGAAAGGCCTTGTGAACGTTTTTATAAAACACACATCGGCAGGTCTTTCAATCAATGAAAATGCAGATCCAACAGTCAGGTATGATATGGACAAGGCGATGAATAAAATTGTCCCCGAAAATGAGCCCTATTATCAGCATATTTTTGAAGGCGCTGATGATATGCCGGCGCATATAAAAACGGTTTTAACCGGTGCGTCAGTTACTATTCCTGTAACAAACGGAAAATTAAACTTGGGAACATGGCAGGGAATTTATCTTGGGGAATTCAGAAACAGAGGCGGAAGACGCAGGCTTATCATCACAGTATATTCATAATAAAATCAATATGATGTTTCTTAAAATATTCCTTATAGTTGTTGTTTTAATTGCTTTGGTATTTCTGCTTCTTGGCTCTCGTTTGCTGTTAAAAAAAAGTGGCCGCTTCCCGCAAACCAGGATCGGGTATAATAAAGAAATGAAAAAAATGGGTATTTTGTGCCCGAGAACTATGGAAAGACTAACAAGAATGAAGCTGAAAAAAGTTACTGAACCGGAAAATGTTTCTCAAGAAAAGAACGTGAAAACTGAATAACATCAGGGAAAAACAGCATAAACTCATCTTTGAACAAATCATAATTTTCAATTAGATCCGTTCCGGCCTTTTCAATTCCGGAGTTAAAATTGGTCCGGCGGGATATCCCCTGTAAAGCAAGACTGATGTTTTTGGTTTCGGCGTAAGAAGCGAGCCAGTTGCCTACCGCCATCATCGGAAGAATTCGTTTCACTCTCCAGGGAAGGGTAAAATAATTTCTGAAAAGTATTTTGTATGAATTTTTTGTAAATGAGATCAGCGATTCATCTGAAAAACCGTTCCAGTTTGCCGCAAGGAAATGGTCATAAAATATATCAACAACCACACCGGCGTATTTTTTATAATTTGCCCGCAGCCGGTTTTTGCTGTTTTTTACAACGGGGTGGCTGTCGGTAAACGAGTCTATTTCTCTGTGCAGTCTGATGCCGGATTGAACATTTTCGGGGAACGTGTTTATTTGTTTGCCCTTTACAGAATCGGCAATGAAATTTCCAATCAGTATCTCTTTGTTACCAAATGAAAGATAAAGATGAGCGAGGTAATTCATAGTAAATTAATTTTACAAATGGCTGGGCTACGGATATTTTTCCCTTAACTTGACGGCTATGGGTGTCCCGGGTTTGCTTTTGTTTTAAAATACAGATCGAGTAATTTTCGGGCAGCAACATACGAGCTGATTTTATTATCCAGTAAATCTTTCCGTATCAACGGCATCAATTCGTTAATCTCTTTGGAACCGTAAAAATCGTCTTTGAGGGTTTCATTGATTGTGTCGAGCATTATAATTTTTCTCTGCTCCTGTCTTTTTTGATAAAAATACACGTTGCTTTTTGTAAACTTCTCGTATGTTAAAATGGTTTCCCAGATATCTTCGATGCCCGATTTTGTTCTTGCCGAACATATCCCAACCTGGGGAGTCCAGCCCGATTCGGTGGGTGGAAACAGGTGGATTGCATTTTTATATTCGGCTTTAGCCTGTTCGGCTTTTATAATATTATCTCCGTCAGCCTTGTTGATAAAAATTGCATCGGCCATTTCCATGATCCCCCGTTTTATTCCCTGAAGTTCATCGCCGGCGCCGGCAAGCATGAGCAGCAGGAAAAAATCGACCATGGAATTGACAGCAGTTTCAGATTGTCCGACCCCGACGGTTTCAACAAAAATTACATCGAATCCGGCGGCTTCACAAAGAATTATCGACTCTCGTGTTTTTCGGGCAACACCGCCAAGAGAGCCTGCCGAAGGTGAAGGCCTGATAAAAGCGTTTTTATCTGTCGAAAGTTCCTCCATTCGGGTTTTGTCGCCAAGGATGCTTCCTTTGGTACGGCTGCTGCTTGGGTCTATTGCAAGTACGGCAAGCTTGCGCCCCGACTCGGTCAGATGTTTTCCGAGAGCCTCGATAAACGTGCTTTTGCCAACTCCGGGAACGCCGGTAATTCCTATCCGGATTGATTTTCCCGAATAAGGAAGGCATTTTTCAATTATCTCCTGGGCAAGTTTATAATGTGCGGGATTAAAACTTTCGACAAGTGTGATTGCCTAGCTTAGAATAATCCTGTTACCCGACAGGATGCCATCAAAGTATTCGTTAGCCTTCAGCAGCCCACGGTGAATTTTCTTAAACCTTTCAACAGCCGAACTGCTAACTTGCCCGGGTTGTTCGATACCCTCGTTCACTTTCAGCGCCGAATTAAAATTATCCTGGTTTTTTTCAGACATCAGCATTTTTTTAAAATATTACACGCAAAATTAATAGAATAAAAATATTAATTTTGCAAAAATAAAAATCTCTCCGTAGCTCAGTTGGCAGAGCAGCTGACTCTTAATCAGCGGGTCGCAGGTTCGAGCCCTGCCGGGGAGACAAAATAATCAGGCAGTTAGAAAATATTATTCTTAACTGCTTTTATTTTTATTCTCCATAATTTTATAATAAACCGGATGATTTTAAAAATCGATGATAATTTTATTAGCAGTGTTTCCGAAAAAGCCAAGGCTTCTCCAAGAGGCAGGATGAATTACAATTTTCATAAAGTTTATGATGCAAAGCTTCAGAGATTGTTGAATGCCATGGAACCGGGCACTTATATCCAGCCGCACAAACATGAGAATCCTGACAAGTTTGAGATCTTTTTTGCACTGCGCGGAAGAATTGTAATTGTGGAATTTGATGAAGACGGCAATATAACAGACCACCTTATTTTAGACTCACAAAATGGCAATTACGGCGTTGAGATACCCGAACGAACATATCATACGCTTATTGCGCTCGATGAGGGTTCGGTTGCTTATGAGATTAAAGAAGGCCCGTTCGACCCGGCAGCAGCAAAAAATTTCGCTCCCTGGGCGCCATCCGAGGGAGACCCGGCGGTAGAGGATTATCTCAAGGGAATACTCAAGAAGTTAAAAATAGCTGAATAAAATAAGAAACCAGAACTCGCGAAAATTGTAGTATTGTAAATTAAAATCACATAAGTGTCAATGGTTAAATTGTTAAATGGCTAAATGGTTAAGCCACAACAATGTAACAATATAATAATTTTCTCAAATAATTTAAGTGTCCCCTGATACATTGTTATTACAGGGTAAACTTGCAAATCTTTTTTGATCATCGCTTGTTTTCTTGAATTCGGGGAAACAGTTATAAGTTAATTATTATCAGTTTATACTTCTTAAAAATAAGAATAAACACTACATAATATTTGAACATTTATTAATGAATAGAACACCCCGATATGCTTCGCTACGGGGCAGGAGGATAACGTGGATTTAACAGATTTTCACTGAAAAATAAATCTGTGTTAATTAGTGTAATCTGTG
>CBDUSJ010000129.1:0-7095 GCA_965369845.1 uncultured bacterium
GGATGATTAAGAAAACTATGTTTGACGATGCCACAGGGCTATGGGCATTCTTTGCCGGAATTAATGACTTTTTGGACTGTAGTTCCGGTATTGCATTTCCCGGATAAAACGTTCTTTTAATGAATCATATTTTTTTTCACTTTTTGTAATATTTTAGATTTATAATTAATTCTACAAATATAACAAAAAAATACCGCCTCTGGTAAGAAGCGGTTTTGTTCAACGATTTGGCTATGTTTAGTGCGGGATTAAACTACATATCACTTTCAAACCGCTACGATGTTAATTTTATTCATTTAGTTTCAAATTACCCTTACAACCCGCATTAAATATAGCTTTTGTTGGGTGGCATTAATTTTTTCCCCCTGTCTCATAATCTCGTAATGTTTTACCTGATTTTAATTTCCATTCAATTGGTCCGTTTGCACTACGTCCCATAATAATCATGGCTGCTGTTGATGAACTACTAAATAAATAATCTTGTTCCAAAATAAGTTTATTATCTTTTTTTATTATAATTCCTTCTGACAACAAAGCATCTCTTAGTTTTTGCATTGTCTTAGGATAAGAATTTGTTACAGGGTCAGCTACTTGTGAATTTTCAAATACAACAAAACCCTCTGAAGTAGTTTTACCAATTCCATTTGCACCTCTAACTGCGGATATGTAAAATAAATCCTCTGCTATTTCTAAATCCTCTTTTTTGTCAACTTGCCTGATTTGTTCAAAAGCATTAAATCCAAGTGTACTTACTAAAGTTAATATGTTTGATAGAAACTCTTCCATTTCAGCTTTATCTGATTCAGATATACTTGACTGAGTTGGTGTTTGAGAATTTATCACATTGTACCTATTTGCATGTGTTGCTATTTCATACAGTCTATTCTCGAGATATTTAATGTGGGCTTTATTTAGATTTTCATCTTTGCTTATAAAAACAATTGCGTCATTCCAAAAATCCTTTTCCTTTAAATGTTGAAAAAGCCTTTTAAAAATATCTTCAGCCTCGCCAATATAAACCTGTCCTTTTTCAGATAAGTCTGTATTCCTATTCATCAGCATATAAACTCCTGTTGTTTGCAATTCTGGTCTATCTGTACAAATTCTAATTGAATTTCTAGGTATCTTATATGCTTTTCCTGTCCAATTTGACAGTTCGCAAGTCATACGTCCATTTGTATCACCGTCAATAAGAAAAAGTTTTATTGTTTTACCGAATTTCATATTTTATTCTATATTTTTTAATGACACCCAACTTATTAGTGTTTTATTAATCGTCCCCGCAAAAGTAAAAAAAGAAACTGAAACGAAAAGAAAAAATATAAAAATATCAGGAAAGAAACAGTGAGGGGGGGATTATTAATAAAACTATGATGGACGATGCCGCAGGACCATGGGTATTCTTTACGGGGGGTTGAAACCATAGCCGTCAAGCTAAAAATGGAAGTATGCTAAAGTGCACTAAAAACAATACATTATTATCGTTTTTCACAAAACTGAAGTTTGGTGCTATTCTAATTGAGACAGCGCAATACTTTAGTATGGTGATTTGATTAACAATTTATTACAAACCATTTGACTTTAGTCAAACTCTTATAGCTTCGAGGTTATGCCCCCAACATTTACAGAAACAAGTGCGGGGCAGGTTTTGCCAATCGCTATTGTTTCCTATAAACTCGACACATACAAGGACTTGCACCCTGCCAGATTATTACCATGCACAACATACTAAAAAATAACCCCACCGTAAATACGGCAGGGTGAAATGTTGAGAAGAAAAAGAAAAAAAAAAGAAAGGGAATTTTATTTTATTACAATCTTATCATAAACAGTAATATTTTCTGAATAAATCCTTATCAGGTAAATACCTTTATTCAAATTTTGCAGGTTTAAAATTCCATTCTCTCCAACCACGTCATTTACAATTTTAGCGCCTGTCAGGTTCATAATTTCTACCTCCGCACCGGAAGGAATTCCGGAAATAACGAAAATGCCGTATGACGGATTCGGATAAATTGATATTGATTTATTTATTTCAGAAACATTATTCATCTCTTTGAATGAAAGTTTTGATAAAGCTGAAAGACCATTTATCTCATAATATTCAGAGCTTGGCATTTGTTGATCGAATTCTGCAATAAGCTGATACTCTTTCATTGTTGAAGGCCTGAATAAGCCGAATGTGATTTTTTCCGATTCGGTAAACCCGTCAATAAAAGCTGTTGTCGGATCATCACCAAATAAAGTTAGCGCACAATTTTCCTGCATTTTTTCAAGTACCGTAACCCCGGCGCAAAGATTATTTTCAGTAAAAGCGCCAATAATATCACCCTGCCTGAAACTACTTACAACAAAGTTTGGAATAGAAACCGAGTGTGATATTTGTGTATAAGCGACAGTGTTCCATGGATTTTCAAGATGTTTTTCTTTTGCAAACAGCGGGAAGCACGACGATTTGGTACATTCGGGAAATTCAAGAATATCATCTGCAGAAAGTAAGATCAGGTAACCTTCTCCAGGTATAATTCTGTTCAGGGTGGTGATGAATTGAGATGGCCAGAAAACTTTAGTGCCGGCAATTTCTTTAATAACAGTTAAGTTGTCTCCCAATTGATTCTGAATTTCCTGAGTTTCAAACAGACAGGAAGTTAAAACCGGCATAAGATTCCACCCGTTGGTCATCGGCAGCGTTCTTTCAGCTTCTTCCATTCCACGAATTTCAAAAATCACATCATTTTCAAATTTTACTTGGAAGCCCGAGTGGTAATCCCAGATTCCTAAAGTATTATCACCTTGTGAAGGCCAATAGTAACCGGAAAAATTCTGAATAATAACAAGCTCGTCAACAACCGTGGACATCACATTTACGATATCATCATCAAAAGGAATAACATAACCTGAAATACCGCTCCACCCGCTCCATACCGTAAGTTGCTGAACTTCTGCGGGAACTATCTGAATATAATCTTCACGAATTATTGTGTCGAAATTTGTTCCATCCGAGACTATTAGCCGAACATCAAACGTTCCGGTATCAGGGTAAGCGTATGAGGGATTTTGCTCAAAACTTGAACCCTTGGCGCCATCTCCAAAGTCCCACGACCACCAGTTGGCTGAATCAGTCGGCGATGTTTTGTCGGTAAAGTTTATATCATACCCGGTAATACAAACTGTCGGGTCGGCAGTGAAGTATGGTACGAGTTCATACTGCCCGTTTACACAAACTATATAACTGGTCCCCGATTCTTCGCGTTGCCCGTTAACGCCAAAAGCTCCGATTAAATTATTACCTACGGGTAAAGAGCTGCACGCAAGCGAAAACTGATAATTACCGGCTCCGTTTACAGGGAATGAAGCAATTAATAAATCGTCTTTAGGATGATTGCTTTTATTGCCATTTTTTGGTTTTATGGTGATAACACCTTCAACCCATGCATTTCCTGATGAGGTAGTATCAAGATCATAATCCTGTATTCCGGGAGGATTTTCGTACCAGTTGATAATTTTATCTACACGTTCTCCTGTTGCCGGATCCATAAAATCTACATAAGATGTTTGACAGGCTACACAATATTCATCAGTATGATGATAACTAATGGTGGAATGATATGAACTTGCTGTTACAAAATGACCTATTGTATCGCCGCTTTCTGTTTTTTGGTAAATCATCATTACCACATCGGCAGAATCGCTTAATCCTGAAGCGATATCATTGTTCACATTATGACTATCGCCACCTTTACTACCAGGATTATTGTAATGTCTGTCAACATCAAAATCATCATTTATTCCACTATCGCCATTTAAAAGATCTTCAGCAGCTTGTTCAAGATTCTGGTCGGAGGTGCCGGTTGAGTCAGTGCCTGCTTTATCAGCAATTATTTTAGCAAGTGAATCGACCGACATTTTTCCAATACTTGAATTAGGATATTTATTTGCCAGCCACTTCAGGCATGAAGCCATTGCACAAGGGCCACAGGCATAACTACTTACAGTATCACCTTTTTTATCTAAAAATGTTACACTATTTTGATCGATCGAATCAAGCTCTCTTTCATAATTCCACCATCCGGGTGGTGGGGCCGGTGGAGGTTGCCATTTGAACTCAACACCATTAGTGGTTTCATCCGTAACTTCCAGATCAAAAACAATGCTGTCGTTGTCAATAGCAATCCCGCCGTTCAGTTTTGAACCATTTAGGTCGATAAAAGGAGCTAAAGGAGTTTTATCAATCACAATTGTTCTTTCGCCTGTAAGTACCTGACCGAAAATATCGGTTAATATTGCCCTTAAGGTAACTCCGATTTCTTCGGTAAAACCGCTAACATCCCAGAGATAAGCCCATCCGTCGCCGGTTCCGATAGAACCTGTCGTGCTGTAATGTTTTGCGGTTCCGTCGGTATCAATGCCAATATCTATCCACTCGGCAGAACCCTCCAATTGATATTGAAATTCAGCCGTTAAAATAAGATCCTGGTATATTTCAGCAGCTACGGAGATAAACAGGTTATCATCCGAAATAACATCATCTTCGTTTGGAGTCAGGAAATATACCTCAGTTGGAAAATATGGAAGAACCTCGACCGGATTACTGAATTCAGTAAAATTTTTTACAACTCTGAGCGAAGCAACCGGAAGTCCGGGGAAATAAGGAAAATCGAAAAATATTTTATCATCAGACCAGTAAGTAATTATTTCGGGATATAAAACACCATCTATCTCAATTGCCGAACCATCGCCAAATTCTCCAAATCCATCACCATATATTCTTACATTTTCAGCCGGAAAAGGTTCAAATGTACTTAGCGTGTTGATTTCAAGAGATGGCCCTCCGCCTGTTCCGTAAAGTGCAAAACTCAGATTCCAGTCGTAGAGGCCAGGCATACCGACCCATTCAATACTTGAAGCAGTTGCCCATGTTTCTGTGCCAGGCAGCCCAAAACCTCCTCCGGGATTCTGCCAGTGAAATTCTTCATAAATAGTCGGGGCGGCCTGTTTCATCCAGTACCATTGTCCTAATGGGTCATAAGGCATAACCGGCTGAACGGAAAACCAGTAGTGTCCTTCGATAAAAACCAATGGTTCCGGAAACACAATTTCGAGGTTTCCATCAGGATCCGCTGTTACGGGAAATTCAAGAAAGCTGAATATCTCAAATCCGGGTTTATTCAAATCATCTTCATAAAAGAACACATTTGCAACTCCAACAGGACCTCCGGGAGGCTCAATTGAGTAAGCGCCCAAAACATAAGCTGACTCAACTATCCATGGTTCACCTGCAGGTACATAGAAATCATCGGCGCCCTGGCAAGAATAATCGGGAAAATCCGGAAAAAACTGACTTGCAACACCACCTTCGGTTGAGATGTTTTCTAATTGTTCATAGAGTATTTCTCCGGACTCCGGCGTCATTAATTTGGTTTTTACGTTCAGTTTATTGGATTCGGGAATGTTTAAATTAAAAACATTCTGTGCAAAAACCACATTTGATGCAAAGATCAGAAGCATCAAAAAAGCTAAATTTGTAACTAATTTTTTCATTTCTTTTAATTTTGAGAGTTAATAATTAATAATTTTGAAACAAAGGAACATCCCGGATATTCCGGGAATGTTCCTGTAAAATTTTTATCCTTTTTACTGAAGGACAATTTTTTCGGTGTAAATTTTATTACCGAAGTAAATCCTCAGGAAATAAATTCCCTTTGATTGATCAGAAATATTTATAATAATATTAGAATCGACAAAGCTGTCGGAATTAAAAACAAGATTCCCGAAAATGTCAACAACTTCAACAGAAATTGACACATCAGGTTTGTAAGGTAAAATAATATTCACTTCACCCTTGGTAGGATTAGGGAATATTTCTACTTGCGATATCTCTGCATTTTCACAACTCAGTATCGACATGCTAGCTTCTTTAATTATTGAAAGGCCATTGGAAGTAAAATATCCTTCATTTCCATTTGCATCGTAAGATACTGATAGTTCAAATAACTCAGATGAAAACGGCCTGAATACTCTGAAACTCATTTCTTCATCCTGAGCAAAGCCGTTTATTTCACTTGAATACGGATCAGTTCCGGTAACAAGAAGCGGGAAAGTATTGTTTTCTCCGTTAAATGTTACCATACCGGCACAAATACCTTCATTTGTAAATGCGCCTATCACGTCGCCGGTTTCAAGCATTGAAACAACAGATTTCCGGAAAATGACCGCATGTGTTCCCGGTGAATAGATCACATCGTTCCACGGAGTTGAATTAATTATCTGATAATTGTTATTAATTACCTGAAATTTTGAATCCGCATCAGGGAATGTAACTGAACAGTCATAATCAACTTTAACAAAATATGCTTTTCCTGATAACAGCCACTGGAGGGTATTAATTCCATAATCCGGATAATACAATCCAACGCCGGCAATATCTTTTACAATTATCAGGGTATCGCTAAGCGGGTTAAATACATCGACAACCGGAACATCGCTTTCGCTGAGTACAGGAATTATATTCCAGCCGGCAGTTAGTTGAACTGTATTGTTTCCTGTCCGGTTACCACAAATGTCTAATGTTGCAATATCAGCCATTTTTACAATATATCCTGTTTCGGTACTCCAATTTATAAGTGTGTTAATGTTATAATACGGATAATAAATACCGGACAGATTGTATAAAATTATCAGGTCATCAACAATTGGTGCAAAAAGATTTTCAATATCAGTATCAAACGGTTCGATGTAACTGGAAATACCGCTCCATCCATTCTGGATAACAAGTTCCTGATTTGGATATATTGAGAGAATCATCTCATCGGAAGTACTATTTGTACATGGTGTAAGTGGTTCAGCAGTGAGAGTAAGCGTAACAGAACCGGTGCTTATATCGGAAGTTCCCGGAGTATAAACCGGATTAAGCAATGTGTTATCATTGAATAATCCATCGCCGCCGGTAGTCCAAAGTAAAGAGGAATAATCGATTGCGAGTGCATCTAATATTTCATAGATATCTCCTTCGCAAATCGAAGCATTTGCTCCAGCATAGGCTGTTGGCAACGCATTAACCGTGATGTCAAAAGTGCATGAATTTGAACAACCTGT
>CBDUSJ010000130.1:0-7077 GCA_965369845.1 uncultured bacterium
TAAAATGAACATCCTTAACATTTTGTGGGCGCTATAAGATTCGAACTTATGACCCTCCCGACATGTTAGTCGGGATGCTCTGAACACTTCGCAATCAACTCTACCAATCGTTTTCGGTTTTTCCAAGCCTTTACTTGTCTCTCACGGGCATAAGCCTCTGATTTAGACGAATATTTCTCTGAATAAACTATCTCCCAATCATTTGTTTTTCCTGTAAAACCCTTATGATTAGTATTATGTTTTCGTAAACGATCTTCAGGATTTTGGCTATAACCCAAATAATATTTATTACAGGTTTTAGAAAATAATATGTAGAAAAAATACTTCATAAAAAAAGGATGTCCTTAAAATGAACATCCTTAACATTTTGTGGGCGCTATAAGATTCGAACTTATGACCCCCTGCTTGTAAGGCAGGTGCTCTGAACCAACTGAGCTAAGCGCCCTTAATATTTTAAAGAACTTTTGATTCACTTGACCCTCCCGACTAATAAGTCGGGATGCTCTGAACCAACTGAGCTAAGCGCCCTTTTAATAAAACTTTCCCGAAAAGGGAGTGCAAAAGTAAAACTATTATTTTTTTACACAAGAAATTTCTTGAAAAAATTTAATTATATTGAAAATACTACATTTGCACTAATAATTATTTAGAGGCTAAAAATTTGAAAATTTCATCATTTCAGCGAAATATATTTTCATTAATTTTCCTTTTCACTTTGTTTGCTTGCAATGTTACACGAAATGTGAAGAAGGATGAACACCTCCTTATAAAAAACAGTGTTTATATTGATAAAAGCCAATGCAGTATTAAAAAGCTTGATTTTTCCGCTGACGACCTAAAGGGAATTATTCAGCAAAAGCCAAATAAAAATTTCCTTGGAATTATCAGGTTTGGCTTATGGATCAACAGTTATGCGAGTAAGGGAAAAAGCACAAAATTTAAACGTTGGCTTGATAAAAATTTCGGAGAAGAACCTGTCATTCCCGATTCATACCATATTCGCAATTCGGTAGAACAAATGAATTTATACCTTGAGAATCATGGGTTTTTTAATTCGGACATAAATACAAAAATAAAATATACGCGCAAAAAAGCAAGGGTAAGCTATTTTGTTAAACTAACGGAACCGTACAGAATAAGACAACTATTTTATAAAACACAGGACAAAGAGTTAGAAAAAATTGTTCTTGACGACACTATAAATTCAAAAGTAAAATCGGGACAGATTTATAATACTTCACGCTTGGAAGAAGAACGTAACATAATATCTGAAACCCTCCGAAATTCCGGGTATTATTACTTTTCACCTGAGTTTGTGTTTTTCGAAATCGACAGTGCATTGAATAAACACCAGATGGACGTTACTATTAACATCCAACAAAAACAAATACCCGGCGACACCAATTCTGTAGTTCCCACCAAGGTAAATCACAAAAAATACACAATCAACAAAATTTCGATAAATACCGATTTCGACCCGCTTTTGTCAGATATCGCCGGTTTGAAAATTTATATTGACTCCTCTGATAATAAAAATAGTCAGGAATACAAGGATTATTTTTTTTATTACCACAACAAACTGAAAATTAATCCTAAAACTTTGAGAAATTCAATATTCATTGAGCCGGGAAACTTGTACAGGCTATATGACGAAAAAAAAACATACAGCCACTTATCGGGTTTTAGCCTTTATAAATATACAACAATAAATTTTAATAAATCAGACAGACAGGATACCCCCAAAAATGATACTGCAAATTCATTGGATTGTTTAATTAACTTAACACGAAGGCCGGTTCAGTCGTTTTCTATCGAGACAGAAGGGACAACATCGGGAGGAAAATTAGGCATGGCCGGAAATTTCGTATATCAAAACCTGAACATTTTTAGGGGAGGTGAAGTTTTAACAGTTAAGCTAAAAGCTGGAGTAGAATGGCAATCAGGAGGAGGCGAAGAGCAAAGTAAGGTTTTACTCTTTTTCAACACATTTGAAACCGGCGCTGAAGCACAACTCGATTTTCCTAAATTCCTTCTTCCCATTTCACAAGACCGTATTCCAAAATTTCTTAGGCAAAGAACAACTATCAAAACAGGGATAAATTATCAAAACCGTTCCGACTATGAAAGATATATCACAAATCTTTCTTTCGGATACAACTGGAGAAAATCCGAATTTGTAAGCCATAGCCTGATACCTGTGGAAATAAGTTCAGTGTCGATTTTTCCGGATTCGTCATTTATTAAAAAGATAGATTCGTTAAACGACCCGAGGCTCAAAAATCAGTACACCGACCATTTTATTATGGCGTTGAAATACAGTTACATTTTTAACAATCAGGAAAGAAATAAAATTAAAAACTTTTGTTTTTTCAGATGGAATTTTGAATCGGCAGGTAATTTATTGAACCTGATTAAAACCACATTCGGAGCAAATAAAAACGAAGATGGATTTTATACTGTCGCCAATATTCCTTATGCACAATATTTGAGAAGCGATATTGACTTCAGGTATTATTTTATGTTCAATGAAAAAAGCATATTTGTTTATCGTGTTTTTTTTGGTTTAGGAATTCCGTATGGCAATTCAATAGTTTTGCCTTTCGAAAAAGGGTTTTATGCAGGAGGCTCGAACGGCATGAGAGGATGGAACTACAGATCGTTAGGCCCCGGTTCTTACAAAGATGTTTCAGGAATATATTACGAAAAAATGGGGGACATCAAACTTGAAGCAAACCTTGAATACAGGTTTCCCGTTTATAAATTCTTGAACGGAGCATTATTTACTGATCTTGGAAATATCTGGCTGCTTAATAATAGTGAAAATTATCCTGGAGGAAAATTTGAATTCAGCGATGTTTTGAATGAAATTGCCATTGATGGCGGATTAGGTATCAGGTTTGATTTCAGATTTTTTATCTTTCGTATCGACGGCGCAATTCCTTTAAGAGATCCATCTTATCCCAAAGATGAAAAGTGGCGTTTTAAATATTTGCAAATAAAAAAAATAATATGGAACTTTGGTATCGGATACCCGTTTTAATTAAGGTTGGCAGTTGGATTGAGGATGAAAGACGGAATTGGTTGAGTTACTCACTCACCAAATCCCAATTTCTAAACTTGTCCGTACGAAGCGAAGCAAGTCCGTAGGGATGGATTTCAAATTTCTAAACTTGTCCGCCTGTACGGGTGGATGAATTTCCGACATCAATAATCTTATTCAATAAAAAAAATGATAATACCTAAAATAATCTTCTATAAAAATGAAAGTCGATAATGTAAAAAATCTGATATTAAAAAATTTTCCGTTTGAACCAAACGAAGGGCAAAAAAAATTGACCGGACAATTAGCCGATTTTATTTTATGCTCCGGTCCTAAAGAATTATTCCTGTTGAAAGGCTATGCCGGAACCGGGAAAACATCTGTTTTGAGCGCACTCATAAAAGCCGCTCCAAAAACCGGCAAGCCCACAGTACTTCTTGCCCCCACCGGCCGCGCTGCCAAAGTTCTTGCGTTTTATTCACAAAAACAAGCTTTTACAATTCATAAAAAAATATACACCCCACGAACAAAAAAAGATGGCACAGTGAGCTTGAACCTCCAGGAAAATTTTCATAAAAACGCTTTGTTTATAGTTGATGAAGCCTCAATGATACCCGGAGCAAAAAAATCAAAAAGCGGTTCGTTTTTTTCAGATACCGACCTTCTCAGCGACCTGGTGAAGTTTGTTTATTCGGGAGATAATTGCAAACTTATGCTGATTGGCGACACTGCACAGTTGCCGCCGGTAGGACTCGATATCAGCCCCGCAATGGATACAAACTATCTGGAGAGGTTTTTTGAATTATACGTAAAATCTTTTGAACTAAAGGAGGTGATGCGCCAGGCTTTTGAATCCGGAATACTTGCCAACGCGACAATTATCAGAAATAAAATTACCGCCGGAAAGTTTAACTTACCTTGTTTCGACCTGAGCAATTATACTGATATTTTACGGACCGACTCCACCATTCTTGAGGATGCTTTAAACTCTGCTTTTTCGACAAATAGTGATGAGAACCCGGTTGTGATCACACGCTCAAATAAAAGAGCAAATATTTATAACAGGGAGATCAGGAAAAGGATATTATACCGGGAGGGAGAGATTGGCGCCGGGGATTTAATGATGGTTGTAAAAAACAATTATTACTGGCTTTCATCCGATTCGGTAGCCGGGTTTATTGCCAACGGCGATACTGTCGAGATACTTAAAATAAAAAAAATATATGAATTTTACGGTTTTCGTTTTGCCGATGTAATACTGCGGCTTGTTGATTATCCGGATGAGGAAGAATTTGATGCAAAGCTGCTGTTAGACACCATCATGTCAGAAACTCCGTCATTATCATTTGACGACAGCAAGAAACTTTTTGATGAGATATTTAAAGATTATAAAGAAACCGGAGGAAAACGGAAAATCATGGAAAAAGTCAGGAACGACCCTTTTTACAATGCTCTACAGGTAAAATTTGCTTATTCACTTACTTGCCATAAAACTCAAGGCGGCCAGTGGAATACTATTTTTATCGACCAGCCTTATTTCAGGGAAGATTTTATTGACATTGAGTTTTTCCGATGGCTATATACCGCCGTAACTAGAGCAACAAAAAAGTTATACCTTGTTAATTTTATAGACAAGTTTTTTGAAGAATGATCCCAGAACTCATGAAAACAACCGATGGTTAAAAAAGATTCGCAAGAGGACTTAAATTGTTTGGGAAAATTGTTATATTGTTACATTGTTACATTGTTACATTGTTATATTGTTATATTGTTACAATGTTATATTGTTACATTGTTATATTGTTACAATGTTGTGGTTTAGCAATTCAGCAATTTAACAATTTAACAATTTAACCATTGACCCTTATGCGATTTTAATTTAGAATACTACGATTTTCGCGAGTTCTGATCATAAATTCGGCAATTAAAAATGTAACGTTTTCGGAAAATATGAATGTATTATCTTTAATTATCAGGAACAGCGCTTGTTAATATTCCAGCTCTATACATGTTGTAGTTTATCATACTTTTTCGAAATTTGCTTTATGCAAATTTGAGATAATTCTATAATTAAAATTAATGGTGGCTTGCTGAAAATTATAATTGTGAAACAGAAACCGGGTATATACAACCGTCGTCATGCTAATATTTTCTCTGATATTATCTTGTTTTCCATCATTAGCCCTGCTATCATTAGCCCAGTCATTTATGGCTGGGATTATAATAATTGATAATAAAGATAGAGAGCATTTATGCCCTTTTTGCATTAATGGACGTCGCTATTTTTTTTCTGACAATTAAATTGTTTTGATAAAAGGGCGTAAACGTGCTGCTTGTTTGAAATACATTCACCATAAACCCAGCCATAAATGGCTGGGCTATGGATATTTTTCCCTTAACTTGACGGCTATGCCCTATTCCCCTTACAACCGAAGGGCGTCCGTATGGATTCCACTTATTCCCCCTCCTTCCTATATTTCCTTGTAAAATCTCTCTCAGTTTGCTTTTTCTTTTTATTTGATTAACTTTGTATAAAATTAAGTTGTTGTTTTTTAATAATACGCTTTTTTCCTGTCGATGAAAAAAATTGTTTTACTTTTTTTATCTGTTGTCTCTTCAACATTATTATTCCCGGTAGTTGACACAACTACCCTTGAAATACCTTATCACAGCAGAGAAATTACAATTGACGGAAAACTGAATGACTGGAGCGATTCATTCCTCACCAGGTTTGAGGATACCCTAACGATATTGGAGCCAGCAGGCGACCACGTACTTTCATCATTTTACGATGAAGAGTTTGATTATTCAAAAACCTATCCTCCTTTATCAAAAAACAGAGTTATTGTTAATTCATTCTGGGATTCTCAAAAGTTATATTTTGCTATTATTGTTTACGACAGAAATTTATTTGCCGAAGTAAAGGCATCGGGCGATTATCCTGAAATACATCTTAATGACGGTGTGGAAATTTACATCGACACAAAATGTGACAGCGATACGCAAATGGATATAAACGATTACCAGTTTCTTATTGATATCCTCGGGCAAGATGTTGTTTTCAGAGGCGACAAAAACCTGATGGGAATCGACACGATCACCACGCCAAAAGAAACCGGCCAGAATGTTTTTTATGAACACGCAGTCTCTTTTATAGGAACCTTGAATGATGAAAGTTCACCCGACTCTGTTTTTATTGTTGAGTTGTCGATACCCTTTGCTGCTATTGGAATGAAACCTGAAAAAGGACAGTTGATAAGTTTGGATATTTGTAATAATGATATTGATTATTCGATTGCCGGTTGCCTTACAATAGAAGATTCGGCGAAGGTTTACTGGCCTTTCGACTGGCTTGGATACAGCGATTTCGGATATCCGGAATTTTGGCGAAAGGCAAGGCTTACCGGTGAGCCGGGATGGATCGAGACACATCTTATGAAAAACAGATCCTGGTTTCTGATCTATTCTATTGCTTTAATTCTTACCATAACAGTAATTATTATTTTGTTTGTTAGAATTTATATGTTAAGAAAAATGCCCGATAGCAGGGAAATGGAACAAGCAAAGACTATTTACCTGCAACCTGTGCAAGATGAGGATACATTATCGGCTAATCAGAAATTATTAAAAAAGGCCGGTGATTATGTTTCGGGTAATTTTTCTTTAAATATCAAATCAGAAGACCTTGCGAGTGCCATTAGTGTCTCGCTGAGAAAATTGCAAAGAATAACGAGAGAGGAATTAGATTGTACTCCCACAAATTTTATTTATGTTGTAAAATTAACTCTTGCCGCTGAATTTCTTAAAAACAAAAAAGGAAATGTTTCGGAAGCAGCGTACGAATTTGGTTTTTCCGACCCCTCATATTTTTCCAAACTTTTCAAAAAACATTTTGGAAAATCTCCGGCAGAATATATAGACAAAAACGACAAAATCCCGGAAAATATGGAATAAACTGATCTCCTGCCAAATATTACAAATCTTTGTCGCAACTTTCCATGTCCTTTTCTGATTGCTGATGTATAATTGCATCGTGC
>CBDUSJ010000131.1:0-7038 GCA_965369845.1 uncultured bacterium
GGCCATCATCAGTTTGATAAATTACAATTTTATCTTGATTATTCATTGTTATTTATTAGCCATTTATTTAATTCCTTTCTCAACTATTTTACCCAATTCAATTTCAAAATATTTTTGTGATGAGAACCAATTAATTTTCTCTTTGATTATTTTGATACTTTTAAACTCAACTAACATAGCTGGTGCATTTTTATGGTATCCATTTTTAAAATGAATCCAATCGTAATATTTAAAACTACCATCACTATTCATCAACCTTTTTATCCAGAATGGCTTATATTCCCGAAATTCATTTGTTTTTTTACCGCACAGAATTTTATCGAAATATTCTTTCTTTAAAGTCAGGTATAATATTTTCTTATTTTCAGGTTTCATATTACCCTTTTTCCACAATCCTAATTTCCTCCTCCGTCAACCCATACAACTTATAAACCATTTGATCAATCTCTTTATCTATCCTATCAATTTCCGATTTTAAGGTTTGGGCTTCTGCTTTTTTCTCTTCAAAAAATTCCATCCATTCCAATTCATCTTTTTTGCTCAGCTTTTCGCCACTACCTTTTTTTATTGCTTTGTTCAGTTCTTTTATAAATTCTCCAAAATCTAATTCGTGCCAGTTTTGTAGTTTTTTACTTAGCTTTTCTATGTTAAATTGTGATTGCAGGTATTTGATAAAATTATTTTCAACTTTTTGAAATTTTGAAGTAAATGCAATAATACTATCAGTTTTTGCCTCTAAGGCTTCTTGGTTTTTTATTTCAGGAATAGGTATTTGTTCAAAATATTGCGGCTTTACTTCTATATATCCGCCACTACGCACAACACAAATATTTGTCAAAAAATACCAGACCAACTTTGAATTTAAAATTGACAGCAAAAATTTATCATTGGTTGGAAGTATTACAGCAGGTGCATTAATATAAGCTCCTGTTTCGTCAAAAGAAAATTTATTGCTGTTTTGAAGATTAGGAAAAACAATCTTTGGCTTTTCAAAATTCTTATAATAATCAACGGAGTCCTGTATCTCAAACCATTTATATCTACCAGGCTTTCTCCCTCTTGTTTCTTCCTTTGAAATGCGAGGAGTTAAATCCAATCTAAATTTTTCAAAATGGCTTTTTAGCACCTGATATTGTTCTATTTCAAGCCCCCTTCTTGAAAATATTATATGCTTATCATTATCAGGAATACACCATTTTGACAGGTCTTTACCCTCTAATAGTTTTTTTATTAACCCTGCATCTTTTTCACTTTGAGTTTTAACTTTCTCTTTAAATTTTAAGTCAACAATAAATGCCTCATTAAAACCTGTTACAATTCCTCTATTACATTTTCCATAAATCTCTCTAACCGCTTTATTCTTTTTAAGCTTTGAAACAAGGTTTACTGCTGATTTACTCTTAAAGCTCCAATTTGATTTTTCAAGAGATTTTTGTTCAACTGTTACAGAGTGATGCAAATCAATATCAATTACAGGAGATCGGCTTAACTTTGGTATTTTAACAAATTGAAAAGTACTGTTGTTATTTTTAATATTTTGTGCAGTTATAATTACAGGATATGTAGTTGCACCCTCAAAAATCTGAACTTCTGTAAAATCAACATACTTTAAAAATGATATTTCAGTTTGCAAATATTCTCTAATACTAATGCCTGCGGTTGTTTTGTCGAATGTATTTGAAATAAAGCCAAATAATCCTATATCAGCTTTGAGCAACTTAAATGATTTCTCATAAAAATATGAAAACAAATCACCTGATGGATTATACAATGAATAGTTCTGACTTAAATATTCCTGAAATTCGCTCAATAACTCGGCTCTCACATAAGGCGGATTCCCAATCACCACATCAAAGCCACCTTTGTATTCGGTACGGAAAGCTTGTCCGGATGTGCAGGTCATATTTTTTATAATAGTCTGTAATTCCTTATTTTCGGGCAGTTCGTGTTTTTGGCGATTTGTAGCAATGTAGTTTATTACATTTCTTAGGTCCATATTATCGGTTATTTTACGTTTCCCGAATTTCTGCGTCCATAGGGAATTATATTTTTTTTTCTTCTTCGACAAGGGGACATGTCCCCTTGTTCTATCGGGGACATCCGGGCTATCGGAACTATCGATTCCGTCACTACTATCACTACTATCGCTCGTAGCGGGAACGGTTATACCATTTTCGATATTATATTTTCGGCCACTTACGGATTTTATTTTTCCTACTATTTTCGGGAGTTCTTCATCTTCGCAGACCAGAAGAATGTGTATATGATCGCCACAGATGTTATACGATATTATATTCAGGTTATCTTCTTTAACAATATTTGCAATTGTATTAGTAACAATTATCTCGTCTTTTTCCGACATCCAAACAGCTTCGCCGGGTTTTACATGATAATCAAACATCCGTTGAGAGTATCTCGAGTTATGCGTAGCACAGGTTACATGCCATGCTTTTTTATCTTTTTCAGGAAACACTTCGGGAAACTCCTTTTGCCAGTTAAAAGCTTTCTCCCCCGCTACTTCGGGATCATCAATTAAAGAATTACCACATTTGAGGTTATTATTCAAAGAGGTCAACTTCCTTCCTCTTTGTGCGGTACGCAGCCATAAAGAGAGTTTGGCTATATCAACACTTTCTTCGTTAATGTCAACTCCATAAATGTTTTTCTCCAAAATATGATTGCTCACATCCTGGAAAACAATACTTTCTTCAAAGAGTTGAGCTTGTAATTCGTCAATATACTCGTGTTCTTTAATTAAAAACTCCAGGGCCTGGTTTAAAAAAGCGCCGCTTCCGCAAGCAGGGTCGCAAACAGAAATATTAAGCAGCCATTCGCGGTAAGCTTGTATGCTTTTATCCAGTTTTTTAACGGTTTCTTTTTTACGTTTGCGTCTGCCTTTAGCGTATTCTTCATCTACAATACCCAGTTCGGCTTTCTTTTCTTCACACAGTTTACCTACCGTATTATCCACAATGTATTTGGTAATATATTTGGGTGTGTAGAAAACGCCATCTTTTTTTCGTTTGGTTTTGCTTTTGTCAACATCCTGCCCTTCCAGCTTGGCAATTACATTTTCAATCTCGTTCAGCGAATTTTCAAAAATATGCCCGAGTATATTTACATCCACTTCACTCTGAAAATCGTAAGCCGTTAGTTTCATCACATGCGGGTGCAACACAGCATCGTCAATCACAATGTTTTCTAACACTTCATCGGAAAAAAACAAACCACCATTGTAGGCAAAAATATCGTCTTGTGAGATTTTGCCTTTTCTACCGGTATTGATGTAACCAAAATATTGTTTAAAGATGTCGTACAAAGGCTTGTAAGCATCTTCTTCTTGCAAGATGCTCCAACGTTTTACAATTCTGGAAATAGAATTTGGAGGCAACAAACCACTATCTTCGGCAAAAAAGATGAACAAAAAACGGTCTAACAGTTTTTGAGTTTTCTTAAATAGCAACAACCGGTTAGTATCAGGGCTGTTTTTCACCATACTTTGCCATAAGTCAGTTTTAAAGTTAGAATAATCTTTATACAGTTGCTTGGTGATGTTTTCTTCTGCTAATAAGCTTTCGTTTTTGGCTTTTAGCGGAACGCCGCCCAATAAACTGTCGGCGCTCAAGCACAACCAAAGCAAATCAAATTCCTGTTCGGTAATCGTGAACAGGTTAAATTCTACATGGTCAACCGAATTGTGTATAAAAAAGCGGAGTTTTTCAAAATTGGACGTAATTACATAAATACAGCCCGTTTGATTGTTTTTGTAGTTAAATGCCTGGGCGTTTATTTTATCCAGGTCTTTTGTATCGGTTCCTTTCAGTTCTATTACTGCTAAAGCTTTTCCATCTTGCAAAATAGCTCCGTCTGCTTTTTTTGCTCCTTTTTCGTTTTTATATTCAGTGGTTAAATTGAAATATGGATCAGGGTTTATAGTATATCCGAAAATATTAACGAATAGTTCAATTAAAAATTTCTGCTGAAATTGTTCCTCATTTAGCTCACGAATGTTATGCTGAGTTTCAGGATTGTGAAAATAGTCCTTGAATTTAGCGTAAGCAGTTTTTACAACTTTTTTATCTAATGCTTTGAGATGTTTTTTAATTACTGATTTTTGGAAAAACGCCATTAACTTTCTATTTGCTTTTGTTTCAATTTACATCAACTTTTAAATAAGTTCCTCAAAAAGTACGGCAATCCTCATGAAGTTTTCCTTACAGGTGCATCCAGCCCCTGTTCTATCATTCGTTCCGGTAGTTCGGGTTTCCTTGTCAAAGTTTTTTTACGGAACGGACTCCAGAGAAGCTTGAAAATATCTGAAGCCTGCATATACCTGCCAAATTTGCGAAGGAGTTTATAGGTTTTAACAGGCCGGTGCAGAAGCAGGTAGCCGAATAATTTTAGATAACCCTTTTTTCTGGCCCGATGCACAACTTCGCTTGGCAAAATGGTTGGGTCAATGTCGGAGCATTTGAACCACTTCTTCCAGTCTCGCTCATCATCAATGATTCCTCTGTCAATATATTCCTGCCACAAAGGGGTTCCCCTATAAACACAAAGGCGGTTAAATCCGAATGTATCGAGATTTAATCTGGCTGCAAAGCGGAAGCTCTCGACAATATCTTTTTCTGATTCGTCAGGCGAGCCGATAAGAAAAAAACCATGAGCTGTCTCGATACCATGTTTTTTGGCTTCTCTGACAGCATGTTCAATTTGAGCCAGCGTTTGTTTTTTGTTCAGGCGGTCCAATACTTTTTGTGTACCTGACTCAACGCCAAAAGCAAGAAAGTTGCAATTCGCCTCTACCATAATGGGCAACTTTTCGACAGCAACTGAATCCACACGTCCTTCGCAACCCCAATGAAATTTCAATTTCCGGTCGATTATCCCCTGGCAGATTTCTTCTATTCGTTTCCTCTTCATCAAAAAGTGGTCGTCGGTTAAATAGATTGACCGATAGCCCTCATCGTTAAGTTGTTGCATTTCTCCCAATACATGTTCCGGTGATCTGCTCCGCCACTTACCTCGCGCTAATGAAGGAATATCGCAATATATACAATTAAAGGGGCATCCCCTGCTGGTTTGCATCGTACAAAAACGGTCGAGCGAAAGAACTGCCGGCACATCAAGCGGCATCGACTCAATATACTCGATAGGCAGGCTGGAGCGCTCAGGATAAGGGAACCGGTCAAGATCGCTGATAAGCGGCCTGTCGGGATTATGGACAATTTCTCCATTTGAACGCCAGGTCAGGCTTCTCACTACTTTAGGATTATCAAGGTTGTCGAGATAATCAGGAAGGAGTTCCTCGCCTTCTCCCCTACCTACACAATCAATATATGGGGCATCTTTCAGAATATGAACAGCATTAACGGTTGCAAACGCACCACCCGTAATGACAGGAGTATGAGGCGCTATTTTCTTCAACCGTTTTGCCATACTCTTGAGAAGCAAATAAGAAGTTGTTGATAAAAATGAGAGTGCGATTACATCTGGCTTTTCATCTAAAACATCCTGTGCGATGTGCTCTTCCTTCATTTGGGGGTGGCAGGTATCGAACATTTTTACATTATGTCCATGTTGCCGTATGACCGGTGCAAGTGTCTGGATTCCGAGAGGCGGAAAAGCCATCACCTCTACCCTACTGCCGCTTTTGCCTTTACTCAGTTTTTTTGGAAGGATATGGAAATAATCATCATCGCGAATGTAGATCAGAAAAACTTTCATAATTTAATTTTAATGAAGAATTGAATCAGCAAAATTACACCTAATATTAAATAATTTGTTTTATCCATTCCTTTAAAACAGGATTAATAATTTTATAAGAATTATTTTCCTTATGAATTAAGTTCTTTTTTATTAAAGCCTGCAAGGTTGTACTGAGTGAAGAACTTGGAGGAAGATGATATTTATTTCTGACATCTGTTGAGAAAATCTCAGTATCTTTATCAAATAATGCTATTGCCGATAAAGTCATTCTCTGGTTATTATTCAGTTGATCAAAAATATTTTGGAATATCAACGACTGGCTGTTAATGATTTTATTTAACCATAAATCCTTAAAATTCCTATTATTCTGATCTTCCCCGCCTCTTAATAAATCAAATACTACGGATGCAAAATATTGAGTAAAATGCGGATGTCCTTCTGAAACTTCCAGAATTTGTTTGATATTCTTCTCTGTGATATGTAATCCTTGCTGGGTGAATTTATTATTTATAAACATAAAAAGATTATCAAACAATATAGGCTCAATATTCATTTTTACTGCAAATTCGTAAAATGGTGAATTAACAGATGAAAAAATAGATCGCATTAATGATTGTTTACTGCCAAGAAATACATAAGAAACGTTCTCCTGTTTTTGAAAGGCTGAACGCATCCAATTAATAATGAAAGGGTCAATTCGCTCAATTTCCTGAAATTCATCAAATGCAATACAAATAAACTGATTATTTTTACGTGCAATTATTTCAGGAATATTAAGAATCTGTTCAACATCCGATTGTTCTTCTATTTGTTTTATTTCGAGAGAAAATGAAGGAGTGCCGGTTTCATCGAATGATACTTTCGGATAAAGGTTTCTAAAATATTCAGCCAGATTTTTTGTAAGTGTTTTAATATTTTGTTTCCAGTCAAACAATTCTTTTGCAAGGAGCTTAGAATACTTTCTACAAAAATTATCAACTGACTGAACATTGTAAAAATCGAAATAAATAACTTTGGTATCAGTAAGTTCATCAAAAACTTTATATATTAATGACGACTTTCCATATCTTCTCGGAGAATACAACCAAACTGAATATCCATCTCTGATATATTGTTTTAGGGCTTTTATCTCCTTTTTTCTATTACAAAAATTATCATCTCTAACAATTTTCCCGAACCGAAAAGGATTCTTCTTTTTCATACTATTAATATTTTTGTGATTGAATTTCATATCTGTGATATTTTTACTATATAATTTTTGATTTCGTAAAATTACGACACGTAAAATTACGACACGCAAATATACGTAATAATAATTTGTTAATTTAG
>CBDUSJ010000132.1:0-7036 GCA_965369845.1 uncultured bacterium
TTTAACTTTTTAACAATTTTTTCTTACTTTTGCCAAAAATTATTTTTTATAAAAATCTGATATTATGCTCCTGAGGATTTACCCTGAAACTCCCAGTCAGAGGCAAATTAAAATAGTCGCCGACTGCCTGCGAAATGGCGGCATTATAATTTATCCCACCGATTCGGTTTATGGATTAGGATGCGATATTTTCAAACCAAAAGCAATCGAAAGAATCGCCAGGCTAAAAGGCATCAAAAAAGAAAAAGCCCAGTTCTCGTTTATCTGCTATGATCTAAGCCAATTATCCGATTATTCCAGGCCTTTGCACAACGATATTTTTAAGCTGATGAAACGCGCACTGCCCGGCCCCTATACTTTTATTCTTCAGGCAAACAACAATGTTCCTAAATTGGTGCAGTCGAAAAAAAAGACTGTGGGAATTAGGATACCAAACAACAATATATCGATGGAAATCGTCCGTGAGCTTGGCAATCCGTTCATGTCAACTTCAATTCATGACGATGATGAACTTTTGGAATATTCAACAGATCCGGAATTAATATATGAAAAATACTGCAATCTTGTGGATATTGTTATCGACGGAGGTTTTGGCGGAAATGTGCCTTCAACAATCGTTGATTGTACAAAAGAAAATATTGAAATAATCAGGGAAGGATTAGGTAATCTTGACATTTTTTTAATATAGATTTGAAAATTACAAAAAAAAATATTTTTCAACTCCAGCCTGATGAATGTCATCAGGAAAAAGAATTGTTTCAGACTATTTCTGATAACGAAAATATCCGTATTGAAAAAATTATTTCAAATGGCCAGACTACTCCTGAAGGATTTTGGTATAATCAGGACAGGGATGAGTGGGTTATTTTATTACAAGGAGAAGCCAAACTAAAGTTTGAAAATGATACAATTATTAAAATGAAAAAGGGAGACTATTTACTTATTCCCGCCCATTGCAGGCATAGGGTCGTTCGCACTTCAAAACAACCGCACTGTATATGGTTGGCAATACACGCAGCGCTAAAATAAAGATGCAATTTTAATTATTAAAAAATAAAAAATATTTTTGGTAATAAAAAAATATTGTACTTTTGCGCATCAAAAAATATTGATTCTGTAGCTCAGTAGGTAGAGCATCTGCCTTTTAAGCAGAGGGTCCCGAGTTCGAGCCTCGGCAGGGTCACTGGAAGAAAAAAAGCCGTTCCATATTCAAGAACGGCTTTTTTAATGCACATCAGCAGGTAGAGCATTCCATACGGAAGTGTCCCGAGTTCGAACCTCGGCAGGATCACCGAAAGCCTTGCAGAATTATTGTGAGTTTTTTTTATGCACAAATCAAGTTAAATTAAAACTTTTTTCGATTTTTAGATACAATTCTTGATTTACTGCTATTACACAAACGTGGTAATATTTTCTAATGACAGGTGGTAATGTTCTTATTCGACGCTGAAACCTTTTTGCTATCAATTTTCGTTTTTTCAATTTGTTTTGTTAAAAATTGTAATTTTGAAGCCTGTTTCAAATTAACAAAACTATTTAAAAAATGAAATTGACAAATTTTCAAAAAACTATTTTACAAGGAATTCCCGATGAATTGCCTGAATCCATACTACGGGATGAATCGATTAGCCATGCTCCAAAGCGGAAAGATATTTTAAACAAGGAAGAAAAAAAATTAGCCCTCAAGAACGCTTTGCGGTATTTCAGAAAAGAACAACATTCGGTTATGGCTTCTGAATTTGCAGAAGAACTGAAAAAGTACGGACGCATTTACATGTACAGATTCAGACCAGAATATAAAATATACGCCCGAAATATCGAAGAATATCCTTTTAAATCGAAACATGCTGCGGCAATAATGCTGATGATACAAAATAACCTGGATCCGGCAGTAGCACAACATCCCCACGAATTGATAACTTACGGAGGTAATGGCGCTGTATTTCAAAACTGGGCGCAATATTTGCTTACAATGAAATATCTTGCCGAAATGACAGATGAGCAAACACTGGTAATTTATTCAGGGCATCCATTGGGTTTGTTTCCCTCGCATAAAGAGGCTCCGCGGGTTGTTGTAACTAACGGAATGGTAATTCCAAATTATTCGAAGCCCGACGACTGGGAGAAATTCAATGCGCTGGGAGTTTCTCAATACGGGCAAATGACAGCCGGCTCTTATATGTATATCGGCCCGCAGGGCATTGTTCATGGCACTACAATTACACTTCTTAATGCAGGGAGAATGTTGAAGGATAATAAAGAAGGACTTGCCGGAAAAATGTTTATCAGTTCCGGACTTGGAGGCATGTCCGGCGCACAGGCAAAAGCAGCGGTAATTGCAGGCGCTATCGGAATTATTGCCGAAATAAACAAAAGCGCTGTTCAAAAACGTTTTTCTCAAGGTTGGGTCAACGAAGTTTACGACAATCTTGATGAACTTATTACCCGCATCAAAAAAGCCCGCGAAAACAAAGAAGCTGTTTCGCTTGCTTATCAGGGAAATATCGTTGACCTGTGGGAAAAATTTGTCAAAGAAAATATAAAAGTTGAGCTTGGTTCAGACCAAACCTCGCTTCACAATCCATGGTCGGGAGGATATTATCCTGTAGGGTTAAGTTTTGAAGAATCGAATCGAATGATGTATGCCGAGCCGGAAAAGTTTAAAGAAGAAGTTCATAGATCACTCCGCAGGCAGGTGGAAGCCATCAATAAATTAACCTCAAAAGGAATGTATTTTTTCGATTATGGAAACGCTTTCCTTTTGGAATCGGGAAGAGCCGATGCCGATATTTTTCAAGAAAACGGCGATTTTAGGTATCCTTCTTATGTTCAGGATATTATGGGTCCTATGTGTTTTGATTACGGCTTCGGCCCTTTTCGCTGGGTTTGTACATCGTGTAAACCCGAAGACCTTGACATCACCGACCATCTTGCAATGAGTGTGCTTGAGGAAATCGTTAAAGATGCCCCCGAAGAGATAACTCAGCAATTGAATGATAACATCCACTGGATAAAAGAAGCAAAGGAAAACAAGCTCGTAGTGGGTTCGCAGGCAAGAATTTTATATGCCGACGCCGAAGGCAGAATAAAAATTGCATCGGCTTTCAACAATGCTATTCGCGAAGGGAAAATTTCTGCTCCCGTGGTTATTGGCCGCGACCATCACGATGTTTCAGGAACTGATTCACCATTTCGCGAAACTTCAAATATTTATGATGGTTCAAGATTTACGGCCGATATGGCGATTCAAAATGTTATCGGAGATGCTTTCCGCGGGGCAACCTGGGTATCGCTCCACAACGGAGGCGGCGTAGGCTGGGGCGAAGTAATTAACGGCGGGTTCGGTATGGCGCTTGATGGAACCGACGATACTGACAGAAAACTGAAAATGATGTTGTACTGGGACGTAAACAACGGTATCGCCCGAAGAAGCTGGGCGCGTAATGACGAAGCGCTTTTTGCAATAAACAGAGCTATGAAGAAAGAACCTAAGCTGAAAATTACTATTCCAAATCTTGCCGATGATAAACTGATCGATGATATTTTCTGAAAGACGCGAAATAAGGAAATCTATAGCCCAGCCGTTTATGTCCATAGCCCAGCCGTTCACGGCTGGGATTAAAATGATGCGAAAGAACGATTTCAGGGCATTTATGCCCTTTTAAAATCCTATAAAATTATTTTTAAAGAACAATTTGTTTTTTTTTGAAGGGCGTGAACTCCCCGATTATTTCATCATTATCTATTTTAATCTCCCTAAACTACGGAGCTGAAGCCCTGATCTTCCTTTAATTCTTAAATCTAAATTCTTAAATCTTAAATCTAAATTCTAAATCTAAATTCTTAATTCTTAATTCTTAATTCTTAAATCTAAATTCTTACTCCCCCCTACTTCTTCAAACTGTTTTGTATTTTGTTTTGCACAAGTTCAACAATAGATTCATAAGTATGATTCGCAGGATAAACAGGTTTCAGAAATTCAATAGAGATCTTTTTGAATAGTTTGGGAAATTTTTTCCTCGAGGGAAAAGCATCGAAGGCGCCATTTATTGTAACCGGAACAATTGGAACATTAAGTTCTTGGCTGAGAATAGCAAAAGTTTTTTTAAAATTTCCAAGTTGTCCGTTTAGTGTACGTGTGCCTTCAGGAAAAATCAACAGATTCTTCTTTTTTCGAAGTGCCTCTGCCAGTTTTTGTATCGATAATTTAAGATCAAGATTTAAGTCAACAATAATAATATTATTACGGTTGGCGATAAATTTCAACCATTTTGTCTTTACATATTTTTCTTTTGTGTAAGCGAATGTTCTTTTTATCTGTCGATTTCTTAAAAATGATGCAACAAACAAACCGTCGAAAAAACTCTGGTGGTTGGGGGCAATAATACAGGGCGTATCAGGAATATTTTTAACACCACTTCCTTTAAATCTGAAATACAGATAAAAGAAATATTTTGCAAATTTCACGATCAGGTAACTTGTTACCCAGCTTTTTGGAAGCCTGACATGAATTTTTTCGCTTAAAATATCACCCCAGTTTATTTCCTCAAGATTAATTTTAACCTTTTCTTTTGCCACATATTCGCTAAGTTTCAAAACAGATTGATATTTAACTAATTCTTCAACCTTAATATTTACGCCGAATGTTGATTCGAGAAAAACATGCAGGCTCACCTTATCCAGCGAATCCAAAGCCAGATCAATTTCAAGATGATCATCTGGCGTTACCTCTTTTCCTTTTTCCTTTTCCAGAAATTCTTTTATTAACAAATATTCTTTAAAATTTACAGTTTCCTTTTCTTTGCTTTCCTTACTTTCCTTTTTGACATTATCCACCAGTCCGGCCAGCTTAAACCGCTGTATTTTACCAAGCCGGGTCTTTGGAAGTTCTTCATCAATAATAGTAAAACTCATTATTTTTTTATAAGGAGAAGCAGCCTGATTGTATTTATTAATAACATCCCAACGGAACATTTGCTCGATATTCTTTACGCCATGTTCTTTTAATTTTTGCTTATCCGGGAAAATTACAGCCTGGAGCAAATCATCTTTCATAAAAACTCCCACCTCTCCAACAAAGTGCGGGATTTCTTCAATAGCAAATTCAATTTCTACCGGATTAATATTTTTGCCATTCGACAAAACGATAATTTCCTTTTTCCTTCCGGTAATATGAATAAACCCTTCTTCATCAAAATATCCCAGGTCGCCCGTATAAAGCCAGCCGTTTTTTAAAACCTGCCTGGTTTCTTCTTCGCGATTGTAATATCCTTGCATAATATTTTTTCCGGCTGCCACAATTTCTCCATCACGGATCTCGACTTTTGCTCCCGGTAATATTTGTCCTGCCGAGCCAATCTTAACTTTACCAGGAGGCGTAAATGTGATCATGGGCGCTGCTTCGGTCATCCCGTAGCCCTCAATCATTTCAAAACCCAGTATCTGATAGTCCCTTGCAACCTCAGGGTCAATGGCTGCGCCTCCACAAACCAGGTATTTCAAAGCGCCGCCAAATTTTTTATGTACGGCTTTAAATATGAATTTTGAAAAACCTTTTGAATTTAGTTTATCTGCTAATGAAAATAGCCGTTTTGCTATTTTTTTCTGGTCAATTTTATCTTTTATACCTTTACGGATGGCATTGTACAATCGGGGAACGCCAATAATTATTGTGATTTTATTATCCTGTAAAGTCTTGATTATATCTGCTGAAGCCATAGACGGAGCTATCGCCACCGTGCCTCCCACGTACAGCGGAATTAACATTGAGCCTACCAGCGGAAAGATATGATGAAGCGGAAGTAATATCATCACCCTGTCTTCAGGTTTGTAAATTCCAATTTCCTTATAAACTGCGTCAACGTTGGCTAATAAATTTTCAAAAGACAACATTACACCTTTTGGGCTACCTGTTGTGCCTGAAGTATAAATGATAACAGCCGTTTTTTGCAAATCCGGTTCGGGCCATTTCTCTATTATCTCCTGCCCGGTTTTATCTTCTGCTTCATCAATGATTATTATTTTCATTTCATGAGAAACCATTGTCAATGCTTCATTTAAAGCAGGTAATTTTTCTTTTGAGCAAAATATCACTTCGGGCGTACAGTCATTAAGAATGAAAGCCAGTTCTTTTACTGTTGACATATTATCAACAGGAACGGCAATGCAACCGTTTTTCCATGCTGAATAAAATGAATACACCCACCCCGGTCTGTTTTCCGAAAAGATCACGACCTTTTGAGTGGTTTCAGGATCGTACAATCCCGAAAAATATTTTATATTCTGAAATAATTCCCGGTAACTGACCCTAAGGTCATTACAGACTAATGCAGTTTTTGTAGAAGATTTAAAATTTATCATTTCTTATTAAAATTAAAAATGCAAAGGTAGTATAATATTAATATAACCGTTTCTGCTTGCTCCCCAATAGTTATCAGTACTTAGAGTGCCTAAAGTTTGGAGTGCCTAAAGTTAATTAAATTGGATAATAAAATGTTCAATAATAAATTTTTAACAGATGAAATACTTGCTATTTTTGCAACAATTTAGTACAAAACTAAAACTTTAGACATTTTAGGCATCCATACGGACTTGCTTCGCTTCGCTTTAAACTTTAGACATTTTAGGCATTCCAAACTTTAGACATTTTAGGCATTCCAAACTTTAGGCACTGATTAGTTACATTCCACTAAATCAGTTCATATTCTTTTAATGTGTTTTCAACAAAATGTCTATCAAGCTCCAAACATTCTACTATTTGCTTAATGGTGAATTTTGCTTTTGCAAATAATTTGATTATTGTATTTTTTTGAGTTTCGACAATTCCTTTTTCCATTCCTTTTTCCATCCATATTTGTTTCCCTTCATTTCTTAATTTTGTTGCAGTTGTCATAGCTATTTTTCCTCCTTTATTTGATATTGAATTAATTGTTTTCAATATGTAATAATTTTTGGGGGTTCGACGACACAAATTTACTGCTTTTTTTTAAAATGAAAGATGCCGGAAATTTTTTATATCTTTACCCATTAATTATTC
>CBDUSJ010000133.1:0-7028 GCA_965369845.1 uncultured bacterium
ATCAACATCAATGGCTTTGGTATAATATTCAATTGCCATTGCATAATCCTTTGTTTCATAAGCCTTAAGCCCATCTTCCATGTAACTTTCGGCAACACGGTTGTCGCAGGAAAAAACAGCAACAACTAAAACGATCATTAAGATAAATAGTTTTTTCATTTTTTTTATAAATTTTTATTAGTGCGCAAAAGTAAAAAAAAATTTGAAATAATCAGAAATTTGGTTTAAGATTATATTTTTCATAAAATTTCTCGATATGACCTACGGCTTCTTCGGCGGTATCCACAAGGCGGAATAACCTAAGGTTATCAGGGGCGATCATTCCTTCGGAAAGCACTCTTTCTTTTATCCAGTTTATCAATCCTCCCCAGTGATCTTTCGATACCAGAACTATCGGAAAGCGAACAAGTTTGTGTGTTTGTATCAGCGTTATAGCTTCAAACATTTCATCAAGTGTTCCGAACCCTCCCGGCAATATGATGTACCCCTGAGAATATTTCATGAACATCACCTTCCTGATAAAGAAATAATCGAAGCTAAGCAATTTATCATTATCGATAAACGGATTAGCTTTTTGTTCGTATGGCAGTTCGATGTTCAGCCCGACAGATTTTCCGCCTGCAAAATGAGCGCCTTTGTTGGCTGCTTCCATAATTCCCGGGCCTCCGCCGGTGATTATTCCGAAGCCTTTTTTGGTCAGCAAATAGGCAATTTCTTCGGCAAGCCTGTAATTTTTATGTTGTTCCTTTATCCGTGCCGAACCGAATATCGAAACACACGGCCCTATTCTGGCAAGTTTTTCAAAGCCGTCAACCATTTCGGACATAACCTTAAAAACCGCCCAGGAATCTTTTGTCTTTATTTCATTCCAGCTTTTAGGATTTATAGCTTTTTGAATTTCATCATCAATTTTTTTCATATTTGATTCTTTTTAATTAATTACCTTAAATTCTTTTTTCAGAAACACGGCAGTGTAGCTGTGCCGGTTTTTTATAACTTTTTCGGGAGCGCCCTTGCAAATTATTTTACCCCCTCTTTGCCCTCCCTCCGGGCCTAAGTCGATAATGTAATCGGCAACTTTGATAACATCCATATTGTGTTCGATTATTATCACTGTGTTACCTTTGTCAACCAGTCGGTTCAAAACATCAAGCAACACTTTGATATCTGCGAAATGAAGGCCGGTTGTAGGTTCGTCGAGAATGTACAATGTTTTCCCGGTATCTCTTTTCGAAAGTTCAGCGGCAAGTTTAACTCTTTGTGCCTCTCCCCCCGAAAGTGTTGTCGATTGCTGCCCGAGGGTAATATATCCAAGCCCTACATCTTTCATCGTCCTGATTTTTTGGATGATAGAGGGAATATTTTCAAAAAAGCCGACAGCCTGGTTAATTGTCATATTCAGAACATCGTTTATCGACTTTCCTTTATATCTGATTTCAAGAGTTTCACGGTTGTATCTTTTTCCGTAACAATCTTCGCAAGGCACATGAACATCAGGGAGGAAATTCATCTCAATAACTCTTAAACCTGCGCCCCTGCAGATTTCACACCTACCTCCTTTTACATTGAACGAAAAACGTCCCGGTTTGTATCCTCTGATCTTCGACTCCGGCAGGTTGCCATATAATTTTCTTATTTCACCAAAAACCTTGGTATATGTTGCAGGATTCGATCTTGGTGTACGGCCTATCGGCGACTGGTCTATCTCTATCACTTTATCAATATTATTCAACCCCTTTATCGATTTGTACGGCAGCGGCGTTTTTTGAGACCTGTAAAAATATGCGCTCAAAATAGGATAAAGTGTTTCGTTGATAAGGCTGGATTTACCGCTTCCCGAAACACCGGTGATGCAAATAAGTTTTCCGAGCGGTATCGAAAGGTCAACGTTTTTCAGATTATTTCCTGAGGCTCCTTTTAGATGGAGGTATTTACTGTTTCCGGGACGTCGCCAGGTTGGCATGCTAATTTTCTCTTGCCCGTTAAGATACCGGCAGGTGGTTGTTTCACATTTTTGCATCTGCTTAATAGTTCCTGCCCCGACAATCCATCCTCCCCTGCGCCCGGCGCCCGGCCCTATATCAACAATATAATCGGACGACATTATCATCTCCTTATCATGTTCAACAACGATCACCGAATTTCCCATATTGCGCAAGTCTTTCAGGGCATTTATCAACCGTTTGTTATCCCGCTGATGAAGTCCGATACTTGGTTCATCAAGAATATAAAGAACTCCTGTAAGCTGAGAACCTATCTGTGTTGCCAGCCTGATACGTTGCGACTCGCCACCGGAAAGACTCCTCGAACTACGGTCCAGAGTAATGTAATCAAGCCCGACCTCAAGCAAAAATCCAATACGCGCATCAATCTCCCGAATTATTTCACCTGCAATACGTTGCTTGCGCGGGCTAATTTTCTCCGGTAAAGTTTTAATCCATTTGCGAAAATCCAAAAGGTCCGTTTTTGCCAAATCGGCAATATTTTTATCCAGTATTTTGAAATGAAGAGATTTCTTTTTTAACCGGCTGCCCTTACATTCGGGGCAAACTTTACGGCTCATAAAACTTCCCACCCATTTTTTAATCGATTGGGATGAAAATTCGTAGTTTTGATTTTGTAAGAAATTTATTATTCCGTCGAAATTTAGTGAGTATGAAGAAGAGACACCGAGATATTCATTTTTTACGTGAATGATCTCATTTGACCCGTACAATAATGTTGTCATCCCTTTTTCGGGTATTTTCTTTATTGGTGTATTAAGATTGAAACCATATTTTTTGCCGATAGCTTCTATCTGTTTGAATATCCACTTATTCGAATATTCGCCGAGAGGAGCAAGCCCGCCATTTTTAATACATTTATTTTCATCCGGAATGATTTTTTTCATATCTGTTTCGGATATCATTCCTAAACCGTTGCAATGTGGACACGCGCCATAAGGAGAATTGAACGAAAAATTATTAGGCTCGGGTTCATCATACGAAAGACCTGTTGACGGACACATCAGCAGCCGGCTGAAATGCTTTACTTCTGACGTGTCGTAATTAATTATCATAAGCGTTCCCTTGCCATACTTCAAAGCTACCTGAACGGATTTGGTAATCCTTTTGCCCGACTCTTCATTAACAGAAATTCTATCAACCACAATCTCGATATTGTGTGTCTTGTACCTGTCAACCCTCATTCCGGGAGTCAGGTCAATTATTTTACCGTCAACTCTGATCCTTAAAAAACCCTGCTTCCTGACCTGTTCAAACAATTCGCGGTAATGGCCTTTTCTGGCTTTCACAACCGGAGACAGAACAATAATTTTGCAGTCTGAATATTTCTGAATAATAAGATCTATGATTTGATTTTCGGTGTATCGTATCATTTTTTCGCCCGTATTGTACGAATAGGCATCGGCGATACGGGCATATAACAGACGAAGAAAATCATATATCTCGGTGACGGTTCCAACCGTTGAACGGGGATTTTTGTTCACTGATTTCTGCTCAATCGAGATCACAGGGCTAAGTCCTTCAATTTTATCAACATCCGGCCTTTCAAGCTTACCGATAAAATGGCGTGCATAAGCCGAGAAGGTTTCCATATACCTGCGCTGGCCTTCGGCATAAATAGTGTCGAAAGCAAGTGAGGACTTTCCGCTCCCGCTCAAACCGGTGATGACAACCAGTTTGTTGCGCGGGATTTTAATATCTATGTTTTTTAGATTATGAACCCTCGCTCCATAAACTTCAAGTAATTCATCCTTCTCTGTAAACATGTTGCTGAAATTTTTATTTATATTTTCGGCATTTTTCATTTATCAGTTTACACTTTTTATTGTAAGATAACCATATTTTTTAAAATTTTGAACCTTAGTAGCAGATGAAATTAATTCCTGATATTAACCTTATTACCTTATTAAGCGGCTGAAAATAAGGTAATAAGGTTTTGTAGAGGATGTTATTATTTTTTTTACTAAGGTTAAAAGCATAAAAAAAAGATTTTTTGTAAATCATTTAAAAGTGTAAACCCTGTGAAATAGCGTAGTTTTTATTTAACAGGGTAAACTACTTTTTATCACTTATGAAAAATGCCATATTTTCAATACAAAAATATTTTATTTTCAAATGATTCACACTTTTTATTTTATTTTTTTCTTAAAATAAAAATATGTTTAATTTCGTATTTTAATTAAGATTAGTTCTGAAAATCATGATAAAAAAACTACAACTTATTTTTCTGTTTATTTCTCTTATTTTATCATCGGGGATATATGGCGATCCTGTTTTTCACTCGATTGAGGTAAATAACGATACAGTTCAGAAATACGAAAAATTTGAACTGACGATTGATCTGTCAGCCGATTTTTACAATCCTTATGATTATAATCAAATAGTTTTGAAATGCATATTTGTTTCACCTAGCGGGAACAGTTATACTATTTACGGATTCTATTACCAGGATTTTATTATGACTTCACCGGATGTTTTGGAACCAAATGGCGATCCTCTCTGGAAAATTCGTTTTTGCCCTGATGAAACAGGTTTGTGGAATTATGAAATTATCTGCTTCGATATTTCTGGTTCTTTATATTATCCTATTCAACAATTTTATTGCGAAAGCTCGGATAATCCCGGATTTGTTCATCGGGCAGGCGATAATAAATTAAGGTTCGATAATGGAGATTTGTTTTTCGGGATAGGTTTAAACATGGCATGGGGAGGCTGGGACAATGGATTTACAATATATGACCAATGGACCAATGAGCTTCAAAATAATGGTGGGAACCTCATAAAAATCACTATGGTTCCGTGGGGTTTTTCTATCGAATGGGAAGAAACAGGCGTGGGAAATTATGATGCACGTCAGGACAGAGCTTATGCTCTTGACTGGGTTTTGGATAAGCTTATTGAAAAAAATATATATTGCCAGTTGAACTTCAGTGTTCATGAGGCTTTTAAGGAGGAAGGCTTCTATATGGGTTGGGAGAAAAATCCTTACAACAACCAAAATGGAGGTCCATGCCATGAACCGCAGAATTTTTTTGTTAATCCCGATGCTATTAATTATTATAAAAGAAGACTGAAATATATCAATGCCAGGTGGGGATATTCGCCAAACATCCAGTCGTGGGAATTAATTTCCGAAGCCGATAATACCGGATATTATGATGATTTCAGAACTATTATACTCAACTGGTTGAACCAAATGACCGAATACACTAAAAGTATCGACCAACACAACAGGCCTGTTTCTACCGGTTTTGCAATACCTGAACATGATCCGGATTACTGGAACCAGCCTTCCGTTGATTTTACCCAGTTGCATATTTATGGCCTTATTCCTGATCTCGAATTAAAACTTTATAACTATACACAATTTTACAGCGAAGAGTACAACAAACCTGTTATTGTTGGTGAATTTGGTTTAGGACACTCACCCGAAGAAATAATTGCACAGGATCCTACAGGTATCAGTTTTCATAATTGTTTGTGGACAACCGCCCTTTCGGGAGCTTATAGTACAGGCTTGTCATGGTGGTGGGATAATTATATCTATCCAATGAATTTATTCGGCCATTTTTATCCGTTATCAAACTTTTTTTCAAATATCAGTTTTTTACAAGAAGACCTTCAGCAACAAAAAGTTTTTTGTACTTCTGAGTATAATTATGAACTTAAAATCAAACCGGATTTTTTTAAGATGTATCATCAAGCTCCAGCTAATAATTTTATAATCGAACCAAATGGTTCGATCATTCCAAACGAAATGAATCTTGGGACTGTGCTGTATGGATATTTTTTCAATGCGTACCGGAATCCGCCATCTTTCCATGTAAATTACACCAAGCCTGGCGAGTTTACAGTCGCAACAGGCGGTACAGGCTATTTGTCAAATATTAAAATATGGCTCGATGGAAATAATCTTATAAACCAAACCGCATCCACTAATTCGATTTATACCATTAATGTGCCACCGGGAGAACATCTGATTTTTGTTGAAAATACCGGTAACGGTTTTATGGAGATTGATGAGTACCGGCTTACGAATTATGCACCCGTGCTCAGAAGTTTTGTTTTAAGAAATAATAAAAATGCAGCAGGATGGTTCCAGAACCGAAAATATAATTATGATTATATTAACCAAAATGGTTATCCTCCGGAAATTGAAAACGGGCAGATGTTTTTCGAGGATTTCGAGCCGGGAGTTTATCAGGTTGACTGGTACAATGGAAGTTTTGGGAGTTTTGATTCGTCTTCTTTTTTCATTACACCCAACGGAAACATCACTCTTGAAACTCCTGAAGTTTTATGGGACGGAGCATATCAAATACGCTTTCAATCTTCCTTTAATGTTGACTTTACCGCTGATATTACTGAAGGAGACGCTCCTCTGACAGTGCAGTTTACCGATCAGACAAGCTCTTTCGGAAACCCTGTAAATTTTTGGCTTTGGGATTTTGGAGACGGAAATTTCAGCAATGTTCAAAATCCAAATTACACTTTTGAAACTCCCGGAATTTACGATGTTTCCCTGAAAGTTGGTAATGGCCAGCAACAGGATTCACTTAAGAAAACAAATTATATCACAGTTCATCAGCCTCTTGTTGCAGATTTTATAGCACAGGATACTTCGGTTTTACTTTGTGCACCGGTGATATTCGTTGACCTTTCGCTTGGCTCGCCAACATCATGGAATTGGGAGTTCGGCGATAACATATTCAGCTCTCAACAAAATCCTGTTCACTTTTATCAACAGCCCGGATTTTATACCGTTACTCTTATCATCGAGAAAGATGATAAAACCGATATTATGATAAAACAGGATTATATCGAGATTTATACAACTCTTATTGCCGAATTTGAAGCAGACACAACTTTTGCTTTGACTGGCCAGGAAATTCAGTTTACCGATCTGTCGGAGGGAAACCCGACTGAATGGTTTTGGAATTTTGGGGACGAACATATCAGCAATGAAAAAGACCCGGCTCATAATTATGAAAACCCCGGAATTTATACCGTCCAATTAAAAGTAAA
>CBDUSJ010000134.1:0-6959 GCA_965369845.1 uncultured bacterium
GACAGGTTTTGCTTTTCGCCAATGATCGGAATAGGAGTTTACCTTGTTCTTGGGCAGAATTCTTATCTTGTAAATCCCTCATATTATCCGAAAGGCGTTTATCCCCCAACCGGATTACAGCTTGCACTTCTTGCCGGCTTAATGTGTAAATATCAAATTAAAGATGGGAAAAAAATCAGATCAGTGGGGATTTATTCTGAGATTGGAACATTGGCTATTCATTTGAAGCATTTTATACGGAGTGATTATCTCAATCCTGAGGACATTTTAAATCTGTCGGTTGGGATGGTGATATTTTTTTAAGACGAAAAATAACTATTTTTGGCCGGCAAATAAAATCAGACTAATTATGATAAAATTTGATAAGTTTTCGCTCGATAACGGTTTGAGGGTTATTGTGCATAAAGATGAATCAACGCCGGTTGTTGCAATTAATATTTTGTACGATGTTGGGGCTAGGGACGAACACCCTGATAAGACAGGGTTTGCTCACCTGTTCGAGCATTTGATGTTTGGAGGTTCGGTAAATATTCCAAAGTACGATGTGCCGCTCGAAAAGGTTGGAGGCACAAATAATGCTTTCACGAATAATGATATCACCAATTATTTTTTAACACTTCCGAAACAAAATATTGAAACAGGTTTCTGGCTCGAATCCGACAGAATGTTCCGGCTTGCCTTTTCCGAAAAAAGCCTTGATGTTCAGCGGAATGTCGTTACCGAAGAATTCAGGCAGACACACCTGAACCAGCCTTACGGAGATGTGTGGCTTCTGCTTCGGCCTCTGGCATATAAAGTTCATCCCTACAGGTGGGCTACCATCGGTAAAGAAATATCACATATTCAAAATGCAAAAATGGAGGATGTAAAAAACTTTTACAATAAGTTTTATAATCCCAATAATGCGATAATGACTGTTGCCGGCGATGTTGACACGGAAGAGATAAGGCAATTGTGCAACAAATGGTTTGCTCCTATAAAAAATGCAGGGTTAAATAATCGGAATATTCATGAGGAACCGGCGCAAAAGGAAAGACGGTTTTTGGAGGTCGAGAAAAAAGTTCCGTATGATGCAATTTATAAAGTTTATCATTCTTGCGCCAGAAACAGCGATGAATATCATGCCACCGACCTTTTGTCTGATATTTTGGGAAATGGGAAGTCTTCACGCTTTTATACCCGGCTTGTAAAAAAACAAAAACTTTTCAGCCAGCTCGATGCTTATATTACCGGAAGTATTGATAACGGATTATTTATTATCTCCGGCAAACTTGTAAACGGCGTTAAGGTTGGTGATGCAGAGAAGGCTGTTTGGGAGGAAATTGAAAATATCAAATCGAACACTTTAAAAGAAAGTGAGATACAAAAGGTTAAAAATAAAGTTGAGTCGGGTTTGGTTTTTTCAGAGATGAATGTCCTCGACAAAGCAATGATGCTCACATTTTCCGAATTGTATGGTGATGCCGGAATGATTAATCAGGAAGCAAAAAAATACCAGGATGTTACTTCCGGCAAATTGCACGAAGTTGCCAACAAGGTTCTCGACGAAAATAATTGCTCAACATTATATTATCTTGCAAAGAAATAGAATATGGTTGCTGGTATCCTACGGACTTGCTTCGCATCGCTGGTTTCCCATACAGGCTTGCTTCGCATCGCTGGTTGCCAACTGCCGACTGCCAACTGCCAACTGGAGACTAATGACTTAAAACTTAAAATATGACAAAATTTGATTTTAGAAAGAATCCTCCGCTTGTTAGAGAAATAGAAAATATTAAATTGCCTGAACCCGGAAAGGAAATTCTCGATAATGATATTCCTGTATATCTGATCAATTCGGGGACACAGGATGTAATAAGGATTGATTTTATTTTTAAAGCCGGTTCGTATTACCAGGAAATGCCCCTTGTATCTGTGTTTACTGCCAATGCGCTTCAGGAGGAAACAGAAAGTTTTAAAGCAAATGAAATAGCTGAAAAGATTGATTTCTACGGCGCTTCGCTAAAAACTTTTATCACAAAAGACGAATCATGCATTTCTCTTTACACATTAAGCAAATACGTTGATAAACTGCTTCCGGTACTTCAGGAAATAATCCTGAAGCCGGTGTTTCCGAATAATGAACTAAGCACTCTGGTACAAAAGCAAAAACAGGAATTCATCGTAAATAAACAAAAGGTGAATTTTGTTGCACGACAAAAATTTGACAGTCTTATTTTTGGCGACAGGCATCCTTACGGGAAAATTGCCGAAGAGGAAGATTTTGATAAAATAAACAAAAAAAGCCTGATGAAATTTTATCTGGATTTTTACAGAAATGGAAAATTTCAAATTGTTGTATCGGGAAAAATCCCTGATGATCTGACACCAAAACTTAATCATTTTTTCGGAAATCGAGAACACAAGACTGATAACACAAAAAAAGATAAAGTATTCAGTGAAGCAGAAAAGCCGCCTGAAAACCACTTTGTCGAAATGCCGGATGCCTTGCAAACAGCAATCAGGATAGGGAAAAAACTGTTCAACATAAAACATCCCGATTTTATACCTTTTCAGGTTGTAAACACAATTCTTGGCGGATATTTCGGTTCAAGGTTGATGACCAATATAAGGGAGGATAAAGGATACACTTATGGCATCGGTTCGGGTTTGATGTCTTTTCAGCGAGCGGGGATGTTTTTTATTTCATCTGAGGTTGGAAACGATGTTGCCCAAAATGCGGTTGATGAAGTTTATTTTGAGATCAACCGTTTAAGAAAAGAACTAGTCCCCGAAGATGAACTAAAAATTGTTAAAAATTATCTTCTTGGCAACTTCCTGCGAAGCGCCGACGGGCCTTTTGCCCTGGCAGAACTTTTTAACGCTGTTAACGGCTACGGTTTAAATATGGATTATTATCAACATTTTATTAATAAAATTAGAACCATTACATCGGAGGAAGTTATCGAACTGGCAGGAAAGTACCTCGACCCCGAAAGTATGGTCCGGCTTATGGTTGGAAAAAAGAATCAGAGTTAAGCTGCAAGTTGCAACTACAATTTTTAAAGAATTTATAAATGATGGAAAAAATTCAGATAATTGATACAAATTCAGATAATATTCTTGAATACGGAGTCTGCGGGTATAAAAATATTAAGAGACCGGGATACATGGAAAAGATTGAGTGGCTAAAAGCTCGTTTCCAAGAAGGCTTGAAAATAAAAACATTATACTCGGGTGAAAATGGAAACCAGGGCATGATAGAATACATTCCGGGTGAATATTGCTGGAGACCGGTTGAAGCAAGTGGATACATGTTTATTCATTGTGTCTTTGTTGGTTTTAAAAAAACTTATAAGGGAAAAGGATATGCTTCGCTATTATTGAATGAATGCTTAAAAGATGCAAAAAAGGAACATAAGCATGGTATAGCAGTGGTTACACGTAAAGGCGCATTTATGGCGGGTAAGGAATTATTTTTAAAAAACGCCTTTGAGGTCGTAGATAAAGCGCCACCTGATTTCGAGTTACTTGTGAAGAAATTTAATAAAACAGCGCCTACACCAAAATTCAAGGCAGATTGGGAAAAAAGACTAAGTCAGTATGGTAAGGGCCTAACGATAATTAGAGCAGATCAATGTCCTTACACGGTAAAAAATGTCAAAGAAATATGTGAGACTGCGGAGAAGGTATTTGGTATAAAGCCAAATATAATTAATCTAAAAAATTGCAAGGAAGCTCAAAAAAACCCATGTGCATTCGGAGCTTTTTGTATTATTTATGATAGAAAAATTATTTCGCATCATCCGATAAGTAACAAAAGGTTTATGAATATTCTGAATAAGATCATCAAATAATTATTAAAATTTTGATGTAAAAAACTTAAGTCTCTTATGAATGGTCTTCATTATGATGCCTGTGTGAAGAATTTAAAAGCTATAAAAGCGATGGGGCTTAAGGCTTGGATAAGCAGAGGCAAACGACATCATTACTGGGATGAGGAATGTGATTGAATATTATTATGGAAAAAAACTGTTTTCAGCCTTTTTAAATTTTCTGTTATCGTTTCAACTTCTTTCATTATTTTTGTGGAGACGTTTAAAAAATCACAATAACGTTAGATAGTAAGGCGCTAATTTATAATTTATACGAAAAACAAATATTTAAAGAACTTAAAAATGGCAACAATATCAATAGAGATTCCCGATGAAATTTTGGAAAGCTTTAATAATGTGAACGAAGTTCGCAAGACCGTGTATGAAGATTTTGTGATTGAACAAAGGCAAAATGGTAATATTAGTTTGGGTAAAGCGGCAGAATTGCTTGGCATAACTTATACAGAGTTTTTTGACCTAATTGGGAAAAAAGGACTTTCTTTTATTAATGCACGCAAAGAAGATCTGAAAGTTTAAAATTAATTTCTTCTTATGAAAATCTAATGCGACAACTTAATAAAATTGATATATACCTGCCCGAATAACTTCAAATAATTATTTCACCGAAAAACCGTTTGATAATTACCAAAACATACTTTTAATGCAGTCTGCAAAATTCCGAAATAAACAATTGATCTTTTTATGGCTGATAATATCCTGTGCTTTCAGCGTTGATATTTACGGGCAGCTTCAAACGCCACAGGTCGATACGATAAGTATTATAAATGGTAAACCTGTGATACACTGGGCTCCGAATAATGACAATACTATAGGATACGTGATTTTGCGGAATGAATTATCCACAGGCAAATGGTTCGAGATTGATACGGTTTTCGGAATTCAAAATACTTTCTACACCGATCAGGAAGCCGACCCTTGCATCGCAGAACAATTATATAAAATATATGCTTTTGGTCCCGGAATAAATAATAATTCCCCATGGACAGTAACTTTTAGAACTATTTTCCTCGATATTCCCGAACTGAATATTTGTGGAAATTATGTAAAACTAAATTGGACTTTTTATGAAAATATGGCTCCTTCCCTGCAGGGTTATTATATTCTTGCTGCTGAAAATTACGGAACTTTTAAAATCATCGATTCTGTTGATGCGCAAACAACTGAATATATTCATCATAACCTGAATGAAAATACTTTATATACTTATAAGATCAGAGCATATAATCCTGACGGAAACAGGACGTCTTCTTCCTGTCCGGGGTCTGTAAAATCATATACCCCGAAACAGCCTGAGTTTGCTTTCATCCGGTATGCAACAGTTGTTGATAATCAGTATATAAAAATTAAATGGGTTGCGGATAGTGTAGCTCCGGTATTTAGTTTCAAAGTTCAACGATCAGAGGATGGATATATTTATGAAACGATTACGGAAATTTCCGATCCGGTAAATTACAGACCGGAAACCGAGTTTATTGACCATACAGCCAATTTCGAAACCACGAGTTATTATTACCGGATAAGGGTTTGCGACAGTTGCGGAGTTGATACCCTGGGATCAGAAAATATTGCCCGCACAATACATCTCTCGGGATTTCCCAGCTTTTCAGGCACAACAAACGAATTAAGCTGGAATTTATACACCGGTTGGCCCGATGGGGTTTCGGAATACAGGGTTTTCAGAAAGGTTAATGGCAGTCCGGATCCTTCCGGCCCGCTTAATATTCTTCCCGCAGGAACAAACCGGTATTCGGATGATGTTTCCGGTTTTACAAACAGGGAGGGCGTTTTTAGTTATTATATCACGGCAGTTGAAAACGAAGGGAATAATCCCTTTGATGAAATTACGGATTACAGCACTTCAAATGAAATTGATATTTTACAGGAAACAAAGGTAATTATTCCAAATGCGTTTACCCCAGGACAAGCGAGAAATAATATTTTCAAACCCTTAACTGTGTTTATCGATAGAGAAGATTACAGTTTTGCAATTTTTAATAAGTGGGGGCAATTAGTTTTTTCTACTGAAAATATTGAAGAAGGCTGGGACGGAAAAATAAATGGCGAATACGCTCCTTCGGATGCTTACGCTTACATACTTAAATACAAAACCCCCGAAGGACAACTTTTAAAGAAAAGCGGAACCATTACGCTGGTAAGATGAAAAATCAATTTGCTTTAAGCAAAACAAAGGGCAAATATTTAGTACATAAAAATTTGTAGTAATATCATTTTTTAGTGGATAAGAACATCCCGCAAAGAGAATACAATTCATTGGTGCGACAATATATTTTTATCAAACCGAAAAAAATGATACCAAAATAGATATTCGCATGGAAAACAAATCCGTTTGGCTTACACAAAAGTTAATGGCAGAATTTTTTCAGACAATAACGCAGAATATTACTCTTCGTCTGAAGAATATATTTTAATCATTTTGAAACTTCAACTTTAATATTTTCAGATGGTGTCTCAGCCTTTTTCTTTTTTGATATTTTTTCAACCCATATCACCCACATCGAAAAAATCACCACATAAAAGAAAGGCCTGAAAATATAATCATGACTGAATTTCCAGTAATCAGGGAAATTTGAAAGTATCACCGAAAGACCGGTAACCCTGAACAGATTCGTCAGGTGTACTATTACAATTCCCATCGGGATATACCATAATTTCTTCTTCCAGGGGCCGGGGTATATCATCATTAAAAGAGCAAACTGAGTAATTTGTTTTAAGCCTGAACAACCACGATTGATCAATATGTATCCGCCATTTGAAAAATACATGGTGTTGTTCTGATCAAAATCGGTAATTGTAATGTTCAAAATATTTTTTATAAACCAAACACTTTGATCATAAACAACTTCAGTCATCCAATCCATAGAGCTTTTCATAATGTCCTGAATAGGATAATAATGCAGTTGAATGGCCCAGTACCTCCACGAATAGTGAATTACAAAAGTTATCAATACGAAGATGGCTACACCTTTGAGTGAATCGAGATTGTATTTTTTTATTATCTCTTTAGCTGATTTAATGATGTTGTTCTTTTTTATCTGTGTCATAATATTTAAAATATTGCGGCGA
>CBDUSJ010000135.1:0-6905 GCA_965369845.1 uncultured bacterium
AAGCCTCCTGTACCTATACATCAGCATCGACCTGGCAACTTTTGGGAAGTGCATTGCATAAAAGGGAAGAATGAATAACTCGTCCCAGAAGATATGTCCGCGATATGCCTCGCCATGCAAACCACGGGCAGTAATGCTTGCATCGATAAATTCATTATACGGTGAAAATGATACAATAAGATGGTAAAGATGCAATCTGAGCAACTTTTGCGAAAGCCTGTCACCTTCTATTCTGATATCGATCCTATCCCAGATTTGTTCCCATTTCTTCCTGCCGGCCTCAAATTCATTTTTAAAAGAACCTGAACAGGAAGCAAGCGCCCGGGCTTCCTCCAAAAAATCCGAAACACCTTCTTCTTTTGAAGTATAAATCGCCACAAATTTTTCTGTATTCAGGATAGCGTTTTTGTTAACTTCAATCTCAAATTCCGAATAAACTTTTCCATTGGATTTCCGGCAAATAATTTCAGGGTAAATCTCTTTTTCATCTAAAAAAATATTGAGCCTTGCCGCCTCTGCAATACTAACTCCTGACTGGGTAGTTTTAACGCAGATATCAGAATACTTACCGTTTCCATTTTCACTAACTGCTTCGAGATGTTGTTGATTCAGTTGTTTGTACCTCTCCACTCCGGCATTAATTATATCGCCATTCAGGCCTGAGCGAACTGTAATTTTTCCTGAATAATTAAGTGGAGTAATGCTGTATGAAAACGCTGCAAGATGAGGGTTGTCCATGCTAATAAATCTTCGGGATTGTATCAGAGTTTCACGGCCATCTTTATCCTTGATGGTAATCTCTCTTGTCAGAAGTCCTGTACGAAAATCGAGATTTCTGCTGATATCAAGTATTTCAAAATTGTTTGGGTCGAACCACTCTTTTTCATTTATCCGGAAAGTTATAGGCAACCAATTTGGAATATTCACAAAATCTTCGTTTTCGATTTCACGGCCGGCAACCTGTGATTTAAGTCGGTTGTAAAGTCCGGCAACATAAGTGCCCGGGTAATTTACATTGTTGGCGTCTGTTTCTTCCATCGCCCCTCTTGTGCCAAAATATCCGTTCCCGACAGTAAGCAACGCTTCGCGTGATCTTTCTTTTTTCTTATCATAATCAAGATACGTTATCGACCACTCATCTTTCTCAAGTCCGAAGGCAAACCATTCTGTTATTCCTTCAAAACCAATATCGGCAATATTTTTAACAACTATGTCGGCGCCATTGAGTTTTAGTTCCTTTTCGTTTTCTTCGCGGGCAATACCCAGAACCAAACCGAAATTGCCGCTTTTTCCGGCCTGCACACCCGATACCGCATCTTCGACAATTACAGCTCTGTCGTAAGTTACACCAAGATTATCACAGGCTGTGGTAAAAATATCAGGTTCGGGTTTTCCATTCAAACCAAGCTCGGCAGAAACCACCCCGTCAACACGTGTCTCGAAAAGCTCAAGTATTCCGGCAGCTTCGAGCACTGCTTTACAATTTTTGCTCGATGAGGCAATACCTACACGTATCTTTTTTTCGATTAACTCCCTGATAAGGTTTACTGTTGAATCATAAACCTTGGCTCCGTCTTTTTTCAAAACATCGTTAAAAACTATGTTTTTGCGGTTTCCAATGCCACAGATAGTTTCATTATCCGTGGAATCCGAAGGATCGCCATAAGGCAAAAAAATACCGCGATATTCAAGGAAAGACTGAACGCCTTTATATCTTGGCTTCCCGTCAACATAAAAAAGATATTCATGCTTTTTATCAAATTCAACAAAAGGCCGGTTGTTTTCTTCCGACCATTTTTTAAGGAATTTATCGAACATGCTTTTCCATGCGGCGCTGTGAACAAGCGCAGTTTGTGTAACTACACCGTCAAGATCGAAAATTACGGCATCAAATCCATAATCAGACATACAATTTAATTTTTTATATTTAACTGTTCGCTGTTTGAAATTAGAAATTAATCCATCGGACTTCCAATTTCAGTGTTCTTATGTATAAAACCATTTGGCATTTTTCATATATCAAAAATCTACTTGACACTTTGTTAATGCGAAAATATAGATTCTTAAATTGAAATTCGGCAATTACGCCACCTGGTTATTAATAATGAGTGTAGTAAAACACAAATTTCCAATTTCTAATTTCCAATTTCCGTTTTCTGTGAACATTTACTTTTATCTTTTGTTAAACCAAAATCCAGTGATAAAAATACGGCGGCAAAGTTAAAACAGTTTTTTCAGTATTCATATTTAACTTCCGGCCAAGCAGGTCGAATGACAGATCAAGATTTTTTAATATTTCGTTGAGTTTAATCCTTTGCTCTTTACCGGATAAATTGTTCAGAATTAAAATTCTTTCATTTTCAAATTCTCTGATGAACGTCAGAATGGAATCATTTTTTTTGTCATCATCAAAAATATCGAACCACTCAAGCTTTCCTCTTCCAAAAGCTTTAAATTTTTTACGGACATTGATCTGTCTTGAAACTTTTGAAAATACCAGGTAAGAAAATGAATTTTTATTTTCCAGGTCTTTGTTCAACTTTTCCCAGTCAATTTTGCCACGGACAAGAAAACGTGTATCGTCCTTACCCGTTTCCTTAATCTTTTCTTGATAATATTTTTCATCATTTTTCTTCCCAAATTCATCACCGTAATAAATTATCGGCGTGCCCGGCAAAGTAAGCATAACTGAATAGATCAGTGCAATTTTATCAGGATTATTTTCCATCAGCTCGGCGAGTCGGGCAGAAATACCTTCCCCAAGCCTGAAATCCCATTTCGGATCTCTGCAATAAAAATTATGAATAAACGACCTGTCTTCTTCCGAAACATAAACCAGCTCGAGGCTTAGCTCATCATGACACCTCAGAAATGTAAACCACTGGCATGTTTCAGGAATTTCGGGGGTAACCTCCGGGCTGAGGGTTTTCTGTACCGGCACATTGCTTTGCTGCGCAACAGCTTTGAACATCTGAGGCATTAGCGGAAAATGATAACCTGCGTTACATTCGTTGCCATCACCAAAATATTTTACCACCTCAACGGGTTTCTGACAAGCTTCGGCAAGCAGTAAAATGTTAGGCCGAACAAAATCGAGCGCTGCCCTGAGAAACTTCACAATAATATGTGTTTTAGAGAGATTCTCGCAATCGGTACCGTCTTCTTTCCAGAGATAAGGAATTGCATCGGCCCTGAAACCATCGACACCCTGGCGTAACCAGAATAAAAGATTTTTCGACATCTCAATCAGGACTTGCGGATTCCGGTAGTTAAGATCAGGCTGAAATTCGAAAAAGCGGTGAAAAAAATACCAGTCGCCATCTTTTTCCCAATTGCTTGGCACCATTCCTTTAAAGATCAATCGGGTTTCCTTATACAAATTTTTATCCTTATTCCAGATGTAATAATCCCTGTAAGGATTGTCCGGTGATTTACGCGACTCCTGAAACCACGGGTGCTGATTGGAAGTGTGATTTATGGCAATATCAAAAATCACGTTTATATTCCGGCGGTGCGCTTCGTCAAGAAAATCCCTGAATACTTTTATCTTTTCGTCATTAGTTGCATTTTGAGGAAGACCGAGTAATTCGTGGCGGATCATGGTGTACTGCCTGATATCAAAACCAGCATCCCTCATTGGCGAATCTAAAATCGGCAGCAGCCAAAGGCAATTCACTCCCAAATCCTGCAAGTAATTCAGTTTTTGTTTTAACCCGTCGAAAGTTCCGTTGAACAAATCAACATAGAGAGAATAAACAATTACATCCTTGTACCATTCCGGCTCATGGGGATTAACAGTTACACTTTTTTTAAAATTTTCAAGATAGTCTAAAAATTCCGTTAGCAATGTCTGATAATTACCATTGTATAACTTTTTCCAGGCATGTTTTAAAAATTCTTGTTGTTTCATGTTTTTTTGAATTAAATATTTTGTAACCGTTCACGATTTTAAATTAGTATGATAAAAATTGTTAAATGGTTAAATGGTTAAATTGTTAAATGGTTGAAAATTACCAATCACTGATTACTGATCACCGATTACCGATCACCGATCACCTCTCATTCGTCATTCTTACCTGCAGCAACACATCTTTATTGCATGTCCAGCCGAATGATATTTTTAATGTTCCAGTATCTTTTTCGTAAATTGCCGGCGGAGGCCTTTTAAATTTCTCTTTCCGAATACCGGACACAACGGGAATAATTTCAGAATTCAATAAAATTTCATATTCGGTTTGGGGAAGATTAAAAATAACAAACTCCATTTTCCTTTTTGCCGGCATTCCTTCATATTCGCCTCCTTCCCTCGAAACATCAATCAAGATCAAATCTTCAAATGTACGGCCTCTTAGTTTTATCAATTCATATAAACCTTTTTTATACGCACCGGCAGTTTTGCCATCATCTTCATAAATTATAAATTCCGACTCAGGAACTGTTGTGTCGGGATAATAATTGATTCTAAAAGTATCGGAAGAATAAAATGATGTGGAATAAAAATCGGGGACCATGGGAATAAAACTTCCCGCCCTGACAAAAACCGGAATATTTTCAAACCTAACTTTTTCTTTTATCCACCTTCCCCCAGATAGTTTTTTACCTGTAAAAAAGTTAAACCACACACCTTTTGGTAAATACACATCCCGTTCCTTACGTCCTTTTTCAATTACAGGCGCAATCAGAAACTCATCGCCCCAGAAATATTCATCATCAATATTTCTCAATTCCGGATTATCGGGTTCTTCAAAAAATAACGGTCTTGTGAGAGGGGTGCCTTCGGTCGAATTTTTCCATGCCATCGAATAATTATAAGGCATCAGGCGATACCTGAGCTTAATGTATTTTCTGACAACATCTTTCACGCTGTCGCTGAAAAATATCGGTTCGGATGGGATTTTCGAACTATGCGGCCTGAACACCGGGTTGAAAGCGCCGTACTGAAGCCAGCGGGTATAAAGTTCTTCATCTTTTTCTCCCTGGGCAAATCCTCCAAGATCGGAATGCATGTACGAAAAACCGCTAAGTGTCATACCCAGCACTGCTGGAAACTGTGCCTGCAAACCTTCCCAACTTCTATAAACATCGCCCGACCAGGGGAAAACCGCAAAACGTTGTGAGCCGGCAAATCCTGACCTGTTAAGATTAAAAAGACGTGTTTCCGGGTATTGCTGCGCATATCTTTCGAATAACATTTTGTTCCAGTAATGAGCATAAATATTATGAACCTCATCTGATGAGCCAACAACATGCTGCATGCCCGAAGGATGTTTCTCAGGCTCGCCAAGATCGCCCCACCAACCGTCCACGCCAATTTCTATTTGATTTTTATATTTCTGCCAAAACCAATCCCTTGCTGCCGGTTTGAAAATGTCGAGCAGTCCGCTGTGGCCGAACCAAAAATCTTCTATAACAAAAGTTTTACCGTTATTGTCGGTGGATAGAAGTCCCTGCTTGCTTAAAGGCTCAAAATTCCGGGATTCTTCAAGAATAAAAGGTTCTGTAACAAGAATAGTTTTAACTCCTTTTTTTTTTAGGCGGGCTATCATTTGCTCAGGCTCGGGCCATACAGAATAATCCCACTCGATGTCGCCCATCCGAAAATCCCCGTGTTCTCCTTTTCCAAACCAGTAAAGGTCGATAATCACAGCATCGAGCGGAAATTTCTCATCCTGCATTTTATCTACAATATTTGTAATTTCCTGCGGATTTCGATACCCAAATCTTGACATCAGGTTTCCAAAAGCCCACCGTGGCGGCATAGGCTGAAATCCAGTGAGTTCAGCGTAAGATTTCATCAGTGAATCAAAATTTGTATCCGCAATAAAATAATACCCCATTTTTCCGCCACCGGAACCAAATTCAAGAATGTTGGATTTCGATTTACCGATGTCGAGATAACCCCTCTGAACATTATCGAAAAATATTGCGTAACATTTTGAAGAAAGTGCAAGTGGGACTGAAAAATTCAGGTTTGGCGCATTAAGACTGTAACCGTAATGAGGCTGGTTATATAATTCCACTTTATATCCCCGGCGATTTGTCGGGATTGTTCTGAAACCGGTTCCGTAAATACTTTCATCCTTATCCATCCAAAATCCGAATCCCCTCGCTGAATCATTATCAAAAAACCCAGCCCATTGTCTTGCAAGCGTATCTCCGGAAAGGATATAAAAAATGCTGAAAGGATTTTTATAAATAAGCGCCGAAAGCTCACCGCCGGAAAAAATCAGCTTATCTTTTGTTTCCTGAAGCGATACGGGAATGTTACCTGCTTCCATAATCACAGCATGTGACGAATCAATACGAGCATTATCAGGGTTGCTGAATTGAACTTCTAAAATTTTTTCATTCAGAAATCTAATTTCGGTTTTACCATTTTCAGTTTCAATCTCAAGATGATTATCTACAAGTTTGTGCGAAATATATTTGTCGGGAGTAAAAAGTTCTTCTTCCGAAACACCGCTCAGGAATCTGAAGAGTATAAAAATAAGGAGAAAAAAAACAATAAGATAAAAATATGGCTGTAATTTTCCGAACATAAATTAATAACTCAATTATAAAATTATTTTGAAGCAAAAATAGTTTTATTAGTGATTTACACTACATTTTAAAAAGAAATTGAGTATCTTTGCATTAAAGAAAAAATCAGAAAATGAAAAATTCCGAAGAAAAAAATAAGGTTAACAAACCGGAGGTTTCTTATAACAAACCTTTAAACTCTGACCAGAATTGGCAACTGTTAAGTGAAACCGAAAAACAGATGAAGGAGACCGACGAACAAATCAAAGCGATTGTAAATATTTTTACATCCCCATGGGGAAGACTTATCGAATTACTTGTAGATGGTACCCTTTTACGATTGCTCAACGAAAGAAATATTCCTGTTCACTGCACCATGCAGCGTT
>CBDUSJ010000136.1:0-6871 GCA_965369845.1 uncultured bacterium
AAATATAAATAAAATGTATCGGTGAAAATCTGAGAAATCTGTGGCTTGATGAAAACACAAAAGATACTGCCACAGATTACGCGGATTAACACAGATTTATTTTTCAGTGAAAATCTGTTTAATCCGTGTTCTATTCAATAAAAAATGTTCAAATATTATATAGTGTTTATTATTAGTTTTAAGAAGTCCAAAATTATATGATGCAAAAGAAAAATACACAAAAAGAGAAACTGCGTTTGGCGCTGGTCAAAAACGACGAATGGCTCATTCCTGTCGAAGAAGAAATTAATAATCGTTACGAGATGTATAAAAACCGTCGTAAAATAATAAATGATAAATACGGCAACCTGTCGAAGTTTGCGGATGCGTACAATTATTTTGGCATTCATTACGACAAGAATGCAGGGGTCTGGTTTTACCGGGAATGGGCTCCCGAGGCTTACGAACTTTTTCTGATGGGTGATTTTAACGGCTGGAACCGTTCATCGCATCCTTTAACAAAAAAAGAAAACGGCGTAGGGGAAATGTTTTTAGATGAAACTTTTTATAAGAATTCATTTGTTCACGGAAGCAGGCTGAAAGTGCTGGTACATGCTGCCAACGGATGGAAAGACAGGGTACCTGTTTATTCTACCAGGGTTGTTCAGGACGACAACACTAAAGATTTTTCAGCACAGTTGTGGATACCTCAGGAAAAATTTAATTGGGAAAATGAAAAATTTAATTGTCGTGAACATGGGAACCTTTTTATTTACGAGTGCCATATCGGTATGGCTCAGGAAAAATACGGTGTGGGAACTTATGATGAATTTACGGAGAATATTTTACCCTACATAAAAGATGCAGGATATAACGCGATTCAGCTTATGGCAATTGCCGAACATCCGTATTACGGTTCTTTCGGTTATCATGTTTCTAATTTCTTTGCCCCTTCCAGCCGATTCGGCACCCCCGAAGAGCTTAAATCTCTTGTTAAAAAAGCTCATGGAATGGGCGTCGCAGTTATTATGGACATAGTTCATTCGCACACTGTAAAAAATATTAACGAAGGAATTAACCGGTTCGACGGCACCGACCATCAGTACTTTCATCCGGGCGAGAGAGGCAACCACCCTGCATGGGATTCTAAATTATTCGATTACGGAAAGACTGAAGTTCTGCAGTTTCTTCTTTCAAACATAAAATACTGGATGAAAGAATTTCATTTTGACGGCTTCCGCTTCGACGGCGTAACTTCGATGATGTATTTTCATCATGGTTATTCTGCATTCGACAGCCTCGAAAAATATTTTACCGATGGTGTTGAATGGGATGCGATTACTTATCTCCAACTGGCAAACAAACTTATTCATACAATTAACAAAAATGCGGTTTCGGTAGCGGAAGATGTTAGCGGAATGCCCGGGCTTTGCCGCCCGATAAACGAAGGAGGGATTGGTTTTGATTACCGTCTGGCAATGGGAATACCCGATTACTGGATCAAGCTGCTGAAAGAGAAAAAAGATGAGAACTGGAACCTTGAGGAAATTTGGAATATTTTAAACGACCGCTGTCCTGATGTGGGAACAATAGCTTATTCCGAATCGCACGACCAGGCGCTTGTAGGAGACAAAACACTTGCTTTCCGGCTGATGGATAAAGAGATGTATTATCACATGCACAAAGACGATCAAAATCTTGTTATCGACCGTGGAATTGCTCTTCATAAAATGATCAGACTAATAACAATATCTCTGGGCGGTCAGGCGTACCTTAATTTTATGGGTAATGAATTCGGGCATCCCGAATGGATAGATTTTCCACGCGAAGGCAATAACTGGAGTTATCAACATGCCCGCAGACAATGGTCATTAAGAAATAATCCCGAACTTAAATATCATTACCTTGCTGAGTTTGACAAAGCCATGTTGAAAACACTTAAAAAAAATAATGTCCTTTCTGCCGGTTATGGCGACCTTATTAAAATTGACGACTGGAATAAAATTATCATTTATGAAAAAGCAGGCTTGTACTTTGTTTTTAATTTCCATATCAGCCGATCAGCGCCGGATTATGAATTTTTTGTAAACAACTCCGGGGAGTACGAGATAGTTCTTAACTCTGATTCCGGTGATTTCGGAGGCCATAAGCGTGTTGATGATAAAAACCCCTATTCAACTTTTTTTAATGAACAGAAAGGGAAACATTACCTGAAAATTTATATACCAAACCGCTGTTCCTTGGTATTCAGGTTTAAAGGATAATTGAAAGATTATATTTTTTAACCGGAAAAATGTATTGCTACCTAATTTTCTTTGAAACAGGTCTATTAATTTTGTTTTTTTCTTGCATAATAAGAATATTATACAGACATTTGTAGCTTAATAAGTTATGTGTATAGAAAAAATAAACGCAATCGTTTTCATCCTGCTTGTATGAAATGATAAGAATTATAAATTTAATCTAATATTAAAATCAATTTACTATGAAAAATTTAACATTTACAATTTTGGGGTTAATATTCCTTATGGGAGTATTTCAGGCTAAGAGTCAGAACAAGTTTACAAGTTTAGAAGAACACAGAGCTTTTAAACAAAAATTAATGAATGAGGCACGAACTGGTTATAATAATCAGATTCTTCCTCAAAACCTATCAAAACAGAAAAACCTTTTGGCTGCAAATGATTATGGCGATGCTCCTGATTTGAACTGGGCAGGACAATTTGGGGGTTCAGGTGGTGATTTGGCAAAAGATATTGTATCAGATGCAGCAGGGAATGTATATTTTACAGGCTCTTTTTCTGGAGAAATCACTGTAGGTTCGAATAATTACACAAGTATTGGAAACAGGGATGCAATTGTAACAAAGTTTGATAATTCAGGAAATTTAATCTGGCTAAAACACTTTTCAGCCTCAACAAACGAAGAAATTGATGCTTATGGAATTTGTCTTGATGAATCTGAAAACATTTATATTACAGGTTATTATACAGGTAGTGTAACATTGGGCATCATTACTCTACCAAATAATGCTTATTATAATCTGTTTTTTGCCAAACTAAATACTTCAGGTGAAGTAATTATTGCAAAAAATCATGGCTTTTTAGGAGAAACACAAATTGGTTTAAAAATAGATACTGATGATCTTGGGAATATTTATATTCTTGGTTCAACAGATAATAATACATTTTGGCGACACCCTTCAATTATTCTAAAATACGATCAAGTTGGAAATTTTATTTGGGAACAGCAACATGATGAAAGTTTTAATGATATTATGGTTTTTAATTCAAATATTTATTTTGCAGCTCTTGTTGGATATGATAATGATGGAAACATTGGCAATGGCATAATACTGGAACCAAAGGGCTGGGGAGATGCTTTTATTGCAAAAAGTAATTTAGGTGGCGATTTTATTTGGGCTTCAATGGGAGACCATGCTAATACATGGGACGGTGATAGTTATGGAACAGATATAATTATTGATGAAAATGAAAATATTTATATGACTGGTTTTTTCAGAAATAATGTAATTTTTGGTAGTGATACATTAATTGTAAATTCAGGTTGGGATGATGGCTTTATTGTAAAATGTTCTTCGGATGGAGATTTTTTGTGGGCAAATCAAGTTGACGAAATTGCAAATGATGTTTCGGTTGATAATGAAAATAATTCATTTATTCTTTATGATAAATATATTACAAAATTTAATGGCGATGGAATAGAGCAATGGACAAATGAATTGAATAATGATCCAACAAGTTTTAGCATTAATTCATCAAATAAAATATTAACTACCGGTAGTATTGATGAGCTTATTTTTTTATCACAATTAAATAATAATGCTAATGAAGAATGGCTTGTTCTATTTGAAGGTAATTCTGCTTTTGCATGGGTTATAGGCATGGTAACGGATAATTCTGGAAATGTCTATACTTATGGTTATGCCTCAAATACATTAGATTATTTTGGAGAAGAAGTAAATAAAGGAATTTTTATTTGCAAACAAAATGGTGAAGGAGAAATAGTTTGGTTAAAGCAATTCGTAGATGTTTATGTAAGATATGGATATGGTAGTTATATGGCAATTGATCCAAGCAATGAAAATATTTATATAACCGGTGAATTAAATGATGAATTGATAATTCCCGGAGACACAACCTTAACACCCGCAGAAGAAGGAAGTGTTTTTATTTTGAAATATGATACTGGTGGAACTTACAAATGGTCATTACAAGAAGACTTCAATGGTTATGACCTTTGCCTTTCTGCCGATTATTCCGGCAATATTGTATTAAGTGGCATTTTTCATGACACGATAAACATTAGCGGAACAGAATTAATTAGCGATGGTAGTTCCGATGTATTTATTGCAAAATATAATACAAGTGGTGGATTTTTATGGGCAATACGTGCAGGTGGTGAAGATGTAGAATATTCCGGATTAGTATCGGTTGATGGAAATGATAATATTTATTTTACAGGCGAATTCTGGTCTGTAAATGTTACTATTAGTAATGCTCAAATAACAATGGAAGAAGGTGATGGAAATATAATTTTTGCTAAACTATCCCCTGATGGAACAGTACAATGGGTAACTTCAAAAGCAGGAAGTACGATTCCTTATGGAGATGGGTGTTGTTGGCCTTCCGGAATAAAAACGGATGCACAGGGATATAGCCATATAAAAGGCTGGCATGGTGATTCAACTTACTTTGATAATATTATGCTCAGAAGTCCTTATGGATTTGGGTATAGTTATTTTATTGCCAAATTTGACCCTGATGGGAATACAATGTGGGCAAACTCAATTAACGAACACCGTTGGGGTTTTGATAATAATCAAATGGATATTGATTACCAAGGAAGTGTTTATCTTGGAGCACAAATAACAGATACTATTCACTTTGGAAATAACTTTGAGTATATTAATGTCGGGGAATATGATTTATTTGTTGCAAAATATTTAACTACAGGTGAACTTGATTGGGTAAAAATAATGGAAGGAAATGAAACAAGTTATAACTGGATAAGTAGTGTTGCCGTTTACGATACCTCAAATGTTTTTGTTGGTGGTTATTTAGGTAATTATTTATCTATTGACGATGTAGAATTAACATCTGCAAACAAACATGGGTTTGTTATTATGTTTGGTGAAGATATACTTAGTGTAAAAGAAGTTTATAATAGTAATAATAAGGAATTTTATATTTATCCAAATCCTTCAAATGGTTTGGTAACATTTACTTCAAATTTTGAATTAAATAATAAAATTGAAGTACTAAATTCTGCCGGTCAAATAGTTAAAACAGTTCCTATTACATCTAAATTTCAACAAATAGATTTAAGAAATTTATCTAAAGGCCTTTATTTAATAAAAGCAAGTAATGATAAATTATTTAAAATAAAAAAATTAATAGTTGAATAGAAGCCAATGCTTTGTTAACATACTTATATCCAAATACTACGTGTCATCAAAGTAATTAACTATTCCGCTGCGCTTCATTGCAATACCCAATTTTCTTTGAATCAGGTCTAATAGTTTTAATTATTTCTTGCATAGTAAGAATATTATATATATTTTTGTACAAAATAAAATAATTTATTTAATTGATAAAATTACAAATTTTCCGTATAATACAACAAAATACGCGTGTTATACTACAATTTGCAGCTTAATAATATGTTAACTTCACGAAGGAGGATGGAACGACCAAACATGATAAAGGATGAACAACGCAGCACGTTGTCGCGAAAGGAAAGGATTAACATCCTTATGAAAGAGTACGATACACTCCGTACAGAGATCTTTCACCGAACCAATTCTGGATTCGCCATTGTGGGACTCTTGGGTGGGCTTGGGGGTTACGCGATTTTTACTATGAAAGAATTCACCCCGTGGAATCTCTCTGGTCTTGCAATAGCGGCCGTATTTCTCCTGTTCCTACGGCTTGAATTCGGTCGCTTAACCATTCGAGCTTCACGGAGAATTGCACAGATCGAGGACCAGGTGAACACTCTTGCTGGCGAAACGCTTCTCGTTTGGGATACGCGATAATTGGACAACATATACCATCGCCTTTTCCGGACAAAACGTCCCAAAAAGACAGAAGAAGCTAACAAAGACATCCAGCTTACAAAATGACCGCGTCAACGCGGCCATTTTGAACCTGAGGTCAAACGTTAGATGCCAAAAGAAAACTAAGATTTTTTAAAGAATTGAATTTGTATAAAATGGAATTTAGGAGGTATAAAATGCAAGCCATACAAAAGCAATTTGTTATTGATAATATGAATAGAAAAATTGCAGTTCAAATTGATTATAAAACATTTTCCAAAATAGAGGAAATTTTGGAAAATTATGCATTGTATCAATTGATGGAAGAATATGATGATAATGAATCTTTAAATTTAGAACAAGCCAAAAATTATTATCGAACACTTGGAAAAGCAGAATGAAAGTTGAATATCAGAAAGGATTTCTTAAAGAACTTGCTAAAATACCTTCTAAAACGAGAAAAGATATTGAAGAATTTGTATTTACCGAAGTACCTAACTCAAGAGATATTTATAAAATTGGAAAAGTTGAAAAGATGAAAGGTTATCGTTTCCACTATAAAGTTCGATTTGGTAATTACCGAGTTGGGATAAAATTCGTAGATGATAAAGTAATTTTTAAAAGAGTGCTACATAGAAAAGATATTTATCGTTTTTTCCCTTAAGAATAGAGAAACTTGCACATAATTTTATTATCATATTAATTTCAATATTTCTGCTTAAATTCTGGTCATTGAAATCTACCCCCCCCCTTCACCTGACAGAAACGCTGCGAGGTTTTGACTTTTTTAGTTTAGATTTCATTTAAAAGTTTATTTTGTAGTTTATTGTCTAT
>CBDUSJ010000137.1:0-6867 GCA_965369845.1 uncultured bacterium
TGTTTTTTAACAAAATAAATACAATTGATTTAACATGACAGAAGAAGAAAAACAATTATCCGCTCAGGAAAATTATACTGCTAATAATATTCAGGTTCTGGAAGGACTTGAAGCTGTACGAAAAAGACCGGCAATGTATATTGGAGATATCAGCACAAGAGGCTTACATCATCTTGTTTATGAAGTAATCGATAATTCGATAGACGAGGCGCTTGTCGGTTATTGCGACCAAATTGACGTAATTATTCATTTGGATAATTCTGTTACAGTTATCGATAACGGACGGGGAATCCCTACCGGGATGCACGAAAAAGAAAACAGATCGGCTCTTGAAGTAGTAATGACTGTTTTGCATGCAGGAGGAAAATTCGATAAAGATTCATATAAAGTATCAGGAGGGCTTCATGGCGTCGGTGTATCTTGCGTAAATGCCCTTTCTTCAAAACTTATAGCCACTATATTCCGCGAAGGAAAAATATTCAGACAGGAATATTCTTTTGGCAAACCGCTAAAACCGGTTGAAATAATCGGAGAAACCAACAAATCCGGAACACAAGTTACTTTTTTACCTGATGACTCGATATTTATTACAACAATATACGAATATAATATTCTTGCACTACGACTGCGCGAACTGGCCTTTTTGAATAAAGGAATTTCTCTGACCATTACAGACGAACGAACAAAAGACGAAGAAGGTAATTTTTTAAGTGATTCTTTTTATTCGGAAAACGGATTGATCGATTTTATAAATTACCTGGATGCTACACGTGAAAAGCTTATGCCGGAGGTAATCTCGATAGAAGGTAAAAAAAACAATGTTCCTGTTGAAATTGCAATGCAGTACAACACATCGTTTTCCGAAAATCTTCATTCGTATGTTAACAACATAAACACACATGAGGGGGGGACTCACCTTTCGGGCTTCAGAAGAGGATTGACAAGAACGCTTAAGTCGTATGCCGACAAGTCGGGCCTTCTTGCAAAGCTTAAATTCGACATTAACGGTGATGATTTCAGGGAAGGACTTACAGCCATTATTTCTGTTAAAGTTGCCGAGCCGCAATTTGAAGGACAGACAAAAACCAAACTGGGTAATTCTGAAGTGATGGGAGCTGTTGACCAGATGGTCAGCGAATCGCTTTCATATTATCTTGAAGAGCATCCTAAAGAAGCAAGAACTATTGTAAATAAGGTTGTTCTTGCCGCAACTGCCCGACATGCTGCCCGCAAGGCAAGAGAACTCGTTCAGCGTAAAAATGTCCTTTCAGGTTCGGGGCTTCCCGGAAAACTTGCCGATTGTTCGGAAAAAGACCCGTCGTTGTGCGAAATTTATCTCGTTGAGGGCGATTCGGCTGGCGGCACTGCCAAGCAGGGAAGAGACAGGAAATTCCAGGCAATTCTTCCTCTGAGAGGAAAAATACTGAATGTTGAAAAAGCAATGCAGCACAAAATTTTTGAAAACGACGAGATAAAAAATATGTTTACAGCTCTCGGAATTTCTATCGGCACCGAGGAAGACAGCAAAGCTCTTAATCTCTTAAAACTCAGATACCATAAAGTTATAATAATGACCGATGCCGATGTTGACGGCAGCCATATAACAACCCTGATACTTACTTTTTTCTTCAGATATATGAAAGACCTTATTGAAAAAGGATACGTGTATATTGCAACACCACCGCTTTACCTTATCAAAAAAGGGAAAGAAGAAAAATATATCTGGAACGATGATGAACGTGAAAAAACTGTAAGTGAATGGTCAATAAACGGAGACGGAAAAGGAATTCACATCCAAAGATATAAAGGTCTTGGCGAAATGAATGCAGAACAACTTTGGTCAACAACAATGGACCCACAAAACAGAATATTGCGTCAGATTAATATCGAGAATGGATCTGAAGCCGACCGTACCTTTAGCATGCTCATGGGCGATGAGGTTCCTCCACGAAGAGAATTTATTGAGAAAAATGCCAAATATGCTAATATTGACGCCTGATTTTCCCGGCTTTGGTTTTCTTAAATATACTCTTAAAACTTTCCAAATTTTAGTGTGATGCCACATGAAAAACTGTCGAGTGCGTGTGAGTCTGTATTAATTAGGTTCATTCCCGCTGTATATCTGTAATATCCCCCAACAGCTATTCTTATAAATTTTATAATGTTTAATTCGATTTCGACACCGGGTTCAATAACAAAAAATGGTGAAGAATCAATAGTATAATATTCCCATTTGTTATCATCATTATTCCACCAACCATTTCTATTGTATGCAACACCACCTCCACCAATCAGTATCGGGATGGAAATGTGCACAGGACGTAATGCTCCAAAAATCGGTTCGATAAGAAAACCGCCATACCCACCGATAAGATAACAGTTATCATCTTTATCATTTACTTTATCGCTGTATTTGATTTCGTTCGCAAAGCCATAACCGGCAAGCCCTATTCCAATACCATGGTTTATTATCCATGCCCCGCGACCTCCAACAAGCACTGCATCGCGGCCATCTATATGAGAATAATTTACAGAAATGCCGCCATAACCTCCGTGAGTGGTTTTCTCGTTACTTCCAAAAAGTGTTTTCATTTCCATATTATCAGATTTTTCCTGCGAAAATACTGATGCTGAAAACACAATTAATGCTGCGAAGAGAATTGCTTTTTTCATTTGTTTAATGAGTTAATCAATTTATAATTCATGAGTCCAGTCTAAAAAGGTTCAGAATGATATTTTTCATATCGTATATTACAGATAATCAGTAGCAATAAATTTAATAATTCGCGCATTCGCGGCTTTTTATACCAGACTCATTCATAATTTTAAATTTATAATTGATTGAAAAAAATACCGGTTCAAAGGTTGCAATTTTTTTTGTAATTTAGCCGTTATTTTTAAAAATTTGACTTAAAATTCGTTAAAAAATGGATTTATTCAAATTGATTTCCATGTTAAGTAAACGTATTTATCTCAATATCAAAAACAGAGATGCGTACCCTTTTACCTGATCTTCCTTCGGGAATTCTTCCGAAATAATTTTCACTTCATAATATTTTCTGATTTTTTAACTTAAAAAAATTTTACATGGAATTACCTTTTATAGAATCATATAAAATAAAGATGGTTGAAGCCATCCGCAAAAGCACTAAGGATGAGCGCGAAAAATGGATTAGGAAAGCAAAATATAATTTGTTCAATCTAAAAAGCAGCCAGGTGATTATCGATCTGCTGACAGATTCCGGAACCGGCGCTATGAGCGACAAGCAATGGTCGGAGCTTATGCTTGGAGACGAAAGTTATGCCGGCGCTTCGTCCTATTATAAAATGAAAAATGCCATAAAAAATATACTGGGTTTTGAATATTTTCTTCCTACGCACCAGGGTAGGGCTGCCGAAAACGTGCTATTCTCGGCAATGATAAAAGAAGGCGATATTATTCCCGGAAATTCGCATTTCGATACCACTAAAGGCCATATCGAATTTAGGAAAGCAACAGCCGTTGACTGCACCATTGATGAGGCTTTTGATACCACACTTGAACATCCGTTTAAAGGAAACGTCGATTTGGAAAAACTCGAAAATGTACTTAAAAAATATCCGGCTGAAAAAATTCCGCTTATCATTGTTACGGTAACATGTAATTCTTCAGGAGGTCAGCCTGTATCGATACAAAACCTGAAAGATGTAAAAGCGCTTGCTGATAAATACGGTATTCTGGTCTTTTTCGATTCTGCACGTTTTGCCGAAAATGCTTATTTTATTAAATTAAGAGAGCCGGGATATGAAAATAAAACCATCAAGGAGATTGTGAGGAAGATGTTCACCTACGCCGACGGTATGACAATGAGCAGTAAGAAAGATGCGATAGTAAATATGGGCGGTTTTATCGGATTCAGGGAAGAGGAGTTATTCAAAAAGTGCCAGATGTATAATATTATGTTCGAAGGATTTATTACTTACGGCGGAATGTCGGGGCGCGATATGAACGCCCTGGCGCAAGGACTTGACGAAGGTTCTGAATTTGATTATCTCGAGACACGAACAAAACAGGTTGCTTATCTTGGCGAAAAACTGAAAAGCTTTGGCGTTCCTGTCCAGGAGCCTTTTGGTGGCCATGCCATCTTTATCGATGCCAAAAGATTTCTTCCTCATTTTCCAAAAGAACAGTTTCCTGCTCAAACTCTCGCTATCGAATTTTACCTTGAAGGAGGTGTACGAGCTGTTGAAATAGGGGCTATCCTTGCCGACAGAGACCCTGTTACAAGAGAAAACCGTTATCCCGATCTTGAACTTGTGCGCCTTGCAATACCTAGAAGGGTTTATACAAATAACCATATAAATTATGTGGCTGTTGCCCTTGGTAATGTTTACGAAAGAAAAGACAAAATTACTACAGGTGTAAGAATAGTGAAAGAAGCTCCTATAATGAGACATTTTACCGTTGTACTGGAAAGGATAGTTTAAGAAGTTAGGAGTTGGGAGTGAGAAGTAGGAAGCAGAATAGCAGATTTTCTGATTAATATTAAATATTAATGACACTAATAATAACGAATAACGAATAATAAATATCGAATGAAGAAGTAAAGCAAGCCATTAATAATTTGATTATTTGGATATTATTTCCTTATTCGGTATTAAAAAAATTTCAGGCATTTTTCATAAGTATTAAAAAGTAGTTTACTCTGTTAAATAAGAGCTAAATAATTTAATGGGGTTTACACTTTAAAATGATTTCAGAAAAACCTTATGACACGAAGTCCATCCATACGGATTCCTTTTAGTCATATGAAGCGAAGCAAATCCGTATGGACGGATTTACTTCGTATCATTAGTCCGCCCGTACGGGTGGATGGATTTTTATGCCAATAACCTTAGTAGCTCAAATAAATGACCTCTTCCGCAAAACCTTACGAAAAAAAGTATAAACAGAGAAATGAAAAATGCCAGGTTTTACTATTATTTTCCGTTAAAAACCCGCAATTTTCCTCAAAACTTTTTTATACTTTCCTCAAATAACTTTATAAACTTTATCCATTCTTCGTACAAGGGCCTTAACAGGAATGGAGCACAATTCTCCTTTTACCGATTTGTTTACATTTTTCATGTCTATGCGTATTTCGCTGAGCTTATCTTCATAAACACCTGTGGTAGGTCCCTGTATCTGTATTTCATCCCCTGTTTCAAGCTCGTTTGTTTCAATTTTGATTTCTGCAACTTTTATTTTTGAAAAATAATTTGTTATCTTTCCAACATAAATTTTTCTTTTTGTTGCAATAGAACCATATTGTTCGGTCCATTCACCAAGTTTTTTACCAAGATAGTAGCCATCCCAGAAACCTCTGTTGTAAACCGTTTTAAGTTTTTCGTTCCAGAGTTTGATATTTTCTTTTGTATAATTGCCGTTAAAACAGGCATCCACTGCTTCGCGGTAACATCGGGTAACTGTTTTAACATAATCTGCCGAACGGCCCCGCCCTTCAATTTTTAAAATACGTACTCCTGATTTAAGGATTTTATCAAGAAAGCCGATAGTGTTCAGGTCTTTTGGCGACATAATATATTCATTGTCGATTTCCAGTTCAATTTCACCTTCTTTATCGGTAACTCTGTATGGGCGGCGGCAGACCTGGAAGCAGGCGCCTCTGTTTGCCGATGAATTCAAATTATCAAGGCTGAGGTAGCATTTTCCTGATACTGCCATACACAAAGCGCCATGAACAAAAATTTCAATCCGGACAAAACGCCCCGAAGGGCCTTTGATCTGTTCTTCTTCTATCCGTCGGATTATTATGGCAAGCTGTTTCAGGTTCAATTCACGGGCAGTAACCATCACATCGGCAAAGCGGGAATAATATTTAACTGCTTCAATATTGGTGATATTGGTCTGTGTCGATATATGAACTTCCATTCCTTTTGAAAAAGCATATTGAATAACCGACTGGTCGGATGCAATAATTGCAGTAATCCCGTTCTCCTTCGCAACATCTACAATCTTTCTCATCAACGGAAGTTCATCGTCATAAATAATCGAATTTAATGTGATATAAGAACGGATGTTGTTCTCATTACAAATACCGGAAATATTTATCAAATCCTCAATTGTAAAGTTTTTAGACGAACGTGAGCGCATGTTAAGGTTCCCGATTCCAAAATACACAGAGCCGGCTCCTCCCTGTATGGCTGCCATTAACGATTCGTATGAACCAACCGGGGACATTATTTCTATATCTTTTGCAGTCATATTAAAAACCGTTATAATTTGCAAAAATAGAATGATTTTCCGACAAGCTTTGTTACTATCTTATTTAACAATAATTAACACGTATATAATAAGTGTTTTGTATTTTTGGCGTTTTTTAAATTTAAGATTAAGACAGTATGAGTGTATTAGCAATATTAATTTTAGTTTTTGTTCTTTTTCCCGTTTTCCTGATAAAGATATTTGAAAAAGCCGGTATTCCGGGATGGAAAGCAATAATCCCAATGTTGAATTACTGGGAATGGAATAAAATGATAAATAAGCCGATATGGTGGTTTTTATTACTTTTTGTCCCTTTCATCAATATTTTTATGGTTTTCCTGATGATAGTGGAAATTGCCAAATGTTTTGGAAAGTTCGACCTTCTTCATCAGGCGCTTGCCGTAATATTTCCGGTGATATATCTTCCTTATCTTGGAATAAGTAAAGATGAAGTTTATCTTATTCCCTCGAAACGCTTTAAAATTAAAAAATCAAAAACCAGGGAGTGGGTCGATGCAATAATATTTGCAGTGGTTGCAGCAACCATAATCAGGACATTCATTTTTGAAGCATACACTATTCCAACTTCTTCGATGGAAAAATCTTTACTCGTAGGGGATTAT
>CBDUSJ010000138.1:0-6755 GCA_965369845.1 uncultured bacterium
ATAAAAAAATAAAATAATTTTTTCATAACTTATTAATTTAATAAATATTTAATTATTATTCTGAAAATGAATTCGTATCTAATTTTACCAGTTTATTTATTATGGTACTTGTATATTTTTTTTCATAATGTCCTGTAAACTTAATATTGTTTTATTAATCGTCCCAACAAAAATAATGAAAGAAATTGAAACAAAAAGAAAAAATGTAAAAATATCAGGAAAAAAAAAGTGAGGGTGATGGATAATAAAACTATGTTCAAACTTCCCGACACTATAAATGATTATCATCCTGTTATAGGTTTTTAACGGGAAATAATAGTGACACTTTTTTAATATAGAATAAGGAATATGAAATAATGAATAACGAAATAATATCCGAAGAAAAACCTAACAGGTCTGTGAGGCCTGTTAGGTTTAATGATTGGACTATTTCAATAAAATCAACTTCTTTGAAACCATCATCTGCGAATTAAAAATTTGCACGAAATATATTCCGTTTTTTAATTGATCTCCTAATGCACTTTTTCCATCCCATACCAATGAATATTCACCGGCGGGTAATTCCGAATTTAATAGTGTAGCAACAATCTTTCCCTGAACATCGAATATCGTGACCTGGGTAAGCGAAGATCCGTCAAGCCTGAACGAAACTGTTACCGCTCCGGATGTCGGACTGGGATAAACGTTCAATTCGGTATGCACTTCCGATTCCTCAATACCAACATAAGGATCAAATACAACTATTTCCGATGGGTCGGATTCCTGCCCTGCCTGGTCAACAGTTGTTATATAAAATTCAGTATATTCAGGTTCCGGAGGAACATAAAATATCTGATTTCCTATCGTTGAAACAAGGAGCTCAAAAGGAGGTCCGTTTTCGGAATAATAAATATTAAAATAGTCAAAATCGTTTATCAGGGGCTGGCTCCATTCAAGAGTGATGATAAGAGGTTCCCATGTCCACAAAATTTCAACTGTTTCAGGGGAAGTCGGTATTTCATCCTCTGCACCGAAAGTAATCGTACCATAACCTTCCGGCATAAAAATCTGTTGGTTCTGGCATGGCCAGTATCCGTCGAAAGCGCTTGGATCATCGAGTGTAAAATTAAATAGTCCGCTCTGATTTTCCTCATTCGGAGAAATTTTCCAGTCTTCATCATCTCCAATAGGTATCATAAATTCGTACACAATTACTCCGGTTTCATCCGACACTACAATCTGTGGGTCTTCAAGATAAAATACTTCGCCCACACCGCCGGTATTGTAAATCGGCCTGTATTTTATTACGCTGCCACTTTGATAATATGCCGCCCAGTAGTTACCTTCGGAATTATCGTCAGACGGCGGATATGTGCCATCATTGTTGTCGTCGATGTAAAGAGCAACTTCATCATGGTCTTCGAGAGTGTTATCGTTCTCATTGATACAGGCAACAAAAAGTTCGCTCATATCCTGATTGACCTTGAAATACATGGTAACGCTGCCGACCGGATTTGGGGTGTTGTCATATTTCCCGAGAAAGTCGGAAGCATCAAGTTTGAAGGCATCATCCCATTCTCCGGGTGAGATAGTTCCGTCAATCACAGGAGTTGACCCATAATAAGCGCTTATCTCATCGGTAACAAAACCGCTACACATCCACCCTTCCGCAGTGTTTGAATACGGACTTTCAACACCCTCTTCCAGAATTGCAGTAACGGCATAATAATAATTAGTGAGCGGTAGCACATCGTTGTCTTCATAAGAAAGAATATCGGGAGTTACCATTGCGATAGGCTCTTCAGGGAAAGGATCTTCCGGAATTTTTTTCCGGTAAATATTAAATCCTTCGGTTTCGCCCGGATTGGCATGAGACCATGAAAGCCCAACAAACAAACCTGCCCCGTGAGTTGCCTCAAGAGAGTATGGCGGATTTCCCGTCATCTCCAGCGAAAAATCAACAATAGTGGTTTCACCTTCGGTTACCACAACATTTTCAATTGTTTCGGGATAATAACCAACTTTGGAAGCATTAACCGAATAAGTACCTTCGGGAATATATTTTATCGAGTACGAACCGTCATCTGATGAATAAGTAAAATAATTCTCCAGTTCGGGAATTTCTATCTTGGCTCCTGAATCATCGGTAGTTTGTTCGAGATCAACAATACCGGCAATTGTACCGCCTCCCGGATCAGAATCAATATTATAAAGTAATCCGCCGCTACCCATCACACGTGCATGGACAGCCTTTCCGGTAACAGCGCATAATGTGCCGTCGTCCGAAATGTCCACCGTATTGAATGAGCCCAATGTATTGATGGTAAATATAGGTGTATTACTTTCTCTGCGAAAAAGCATAAAATCCGGTTTGCTGTGATCCATAGGCCCATAACCTGCGGCAGCAATCAGCGAACCATCGGCAGAAAGGTCTATCGAACAAATTTCATCACCGGCATGTTCAAAAACCCAAATGGGTTCAGGCGACCAGGAATTTAAAAGATAAATTTCACCATCATATCCTCCTGATAAAAAAACAAGGGTGCCTACTGCCACGGTATTGCCATCAGCCGAAACACCCATTCCGACAACCCATGCAGAAGTTCCTCCACCGCCAACTTTGAAATTCCATTTTTCTTCGTAAGTTCCTTTGCTTTCAACATATTCGTACAGATAGGCATAGCCACTGTAATCACCGTTAAGTATTATTTTACCGTCGTAACTTAATGCAGGGGGATATTGGTTTTTATAATAGGCATCAAAAATAACGCTTCCGTCAGAAGCATCGATTACCCAAATTTTATTAACTCCCACATATTGTGCGAAAACCAGTGTCGATCGGTCGCCACTGGCGGCAAAATTTGTGGCATCTCCTTGAAAAGAGGTTTCCCACTCGGGATCCTGTTCGCCAACAATAAAACAGGAAACATACGCCTTCCCCGAGCCGCCTCTATCATTTTCGGCAATATAAACTTTATCACCGTCAGGGCTTATTTTCACACCGTTTATTCCACCTTCAAATGTTCTTTCCCAATACGGAACCGGTGAAGAAGAAAGAAAAACCTGTACTATACCGCTGTATCCTGTTACAACCCAATCACCGTCCTCTGTCATATCTATCGGCCATTCCCAATCGGAGGTTATCGGGACCTCCCATTGTGGTGTTGCAGAATTTGTATATAAAGATATTCTTTCATCATTAAGCCACCACGATGCAAACGTATTGCCCGCTTCAGAAGATACCTTTACTATTGAACCAACAGAAGCCGGATCGGTATATTGCCAGTTAATTTCTAAACCACGGCTTGTTCCACCTGTGGAAAAACCGCCAGAATGTAGCTGTGGCATACCTTCTTGTTCAATCAGACTGTAACCCGTTTCAGGATCTGTTATGATTTTTTGTTGTCTGATTTCTTGATTTTGCGATTTAGTTATCGCAGCGATAACCATTAACGCCAGAAAAAGTAATGTAACTTTCTTCATTTTATAAGATTTTTGTGAATAAATTATTTAAAATTAATTTTTAATGATTAAAATACAAAGGTAAAATAATTCTTTATAATCTGATTAGAAAAAGGTAAAAAGATTTTTTGATGGGATGAGTCAGGATTAATTTTTTATAAACTTAACCGCTGAAGCCTTAAAACAAATCCAGATTTTTTTTCCGGTAGTTAGTTCAAGTTCGGCACGTGAACGTTGTGTTATGATGGCATATACTTTTACTCCAATATCTATTAAAATTTCAACACCTAATCTGGCTCTGACAATCTCCAGAATTTTTCCCTCAAAATTATTAGTTGTACTGGAAATCTGTTTCTCATTCGATAAAATGATATCTTCACTTCTAATCATCAGGTAACCGTCGCAATTATTTTCTTCCGTCAAAACATATATTTTTAGTTTATCGCTTATACAAGCTTTCTTTAATCCTGCTCCATCTGTAATTAAAGTAGCCTTATATAAGTTTTTTATTCCGGTGAGATTAGCAACAAATTCCGATTTGGGAAACTGAAAAACTTCATTTATAGTTCCGCTTTGAATAATGCTTCCATCCTGAATTATTGCAATTTTATTAGCCAAAACAATTGCATCTTCAAAATCATGTGTAACGTGAATAACCGTAATTCCCGATTTGTTGATCTTTCTTAACAGGCTTCTCAATTCACCTCTGAGCTGAACATCCAAAGAAGCAAGGGGCTCATCCAGCAATAAACAAACCGGTTCGTGTGCTAATGTCCGGGCCAAAGCAACTCGCTGCAATTCTCCTCCTGAAAGAGTAGCGGGATTTCTATCTAATAAATGATAAATACCCATTTTCCTGGCAAGTTCTTCTACCCTGTTTTTAATTTCTTCTTTTTTATACCCTTTGGATTTTAAAGCATAAGCAATATTATTTTTCACTTTTATATGAGGGAAAATTGCATGGTCCTGGAACACCAAACCAACTTGTCTTTTTTGAATGCTTTCGTGTGTAATTTCTTTCTCATCAAGAATTATACTTCCTTTATCCGGTTTTATAAGCCCTGCAATTATTTCAAGTATAACTGATTTTCCGGCGCCTGATTTTCCTAACAAAACAAAATATTCTCCTGAATTAACAGAAAAAGTAATGTCTTTCAAATGAAAATCCTTGTAGTGTTTTGATATGTTTTTAATTTCAATCATTAGGCAAATTAAAGAAATTAGAAATTTTTTACCTTAAGTACTAAATTTAGACTTCTTAAAACTAATAATAAACACTATATAATATTTGAACATTTTTATTGAATAGAACACGGATTACGCGGATTGCACTGATAATCACAGATAATATATCAGTGGAAATCTGTTAAATCCGTGTTATCCGCGTCCCTATACAATCATTCCTATTTGTACTGTTTTATTTATATTAAAGAAAATCAGGCAATTACAAAACATTTGTAAGCATCGTTTAAGAATTCTAAAACTAAAGTTTATTCAATTTTTCTTCTTTCTCTTGAAAGCAATCTTAAAACAATAAAAAACAATAAACATACTGTAATAAATATTACTGCTACGGGGCGTGCATATTTCAACCCAAAACTGGTAAACCATTCATAGATCATTACCGGTGTGACCATAGGATGATAAGCAACAATTACAACCGCTCCAAATTCGCTCATTCCACGCGCAAACATTAATATTAAACCAGAAACAATGCTTCTCCATGCAAGCGGCAAAGAAATAGTAAAAAAAACTCTTGCAGGAGATGCTCCAAGATTTAATGCGGCTTTTTCCAACCTCTCCGGAACGGCAATAAAACCGTCTCTCGCTGCATTCAATAAATACGGAATACTTACAAAAGCCATCGCTATTGCTATTCCCGCCGGATGCCCAACCAAATTTAATCCAAGTTGTTCTGCTGTTTTTCCTATTAGAGTGTCTCTTGAGATAAATCCTAAAATAGCTATTCCTGCCGCTGAATGTGGTATAACAATTGGCAAATCGATTATTCCCAAGACAAGTCTCTTACCCGGAAAATTTTTTCTTGCCAATAAATAAGCTAAAGGTATTGCGCCAATAGCAAAAACTATTGTAGCAGAAAACGATGTTGATAATGTTAATAAAATGCTTTTTTGTACATCAGCGTTTTTTGATGTTTCAATTAAATCGGAGGCAGGTGTTGACAAAAACATACCCAAAAGTGGAGCCACGATAAAAAGCAGCGCCAATCCCCCAAGAAAAATAAAAATAAGATTTATGCTACTATAGTTTTTCATTTTTCTTTTTCGCAAACTTTTTAAGCTGTTTCGGTATCCTGTCGTAAGATTTGGTCGGAGCAGGGATCAAAGACGATTGTCCGTTTTTTTCCATTATTGCCATTCCTTTTTCTTCGGACAAAAGAAATTCAACAAATTTTATTGCTTCGTTTTTATTCGGTGCATTTTTTAAAATTGTAACACCATACACCATCGGCTCTCCGGTTTTTGTAATTATCTCGCCCGGTTTTTTACCTGTAATATCAACGCTTACCGTATTATAAAAATCAGCTAAATCAGGGTTTTTCAGATTGATGCTATCCGGTAAAACCAAATATTTTAGTTTGTGCTGCCCGGCTACCGAACGGTACAAAAAGATGTAATCTATCGTATTACTTTCGAGCAATCCCAAAAGGTCAACTCCTTTAGGACGAATATAATTTATATTCTTTTGCAGTATTTTGTTTGTTAATCCTTTTTGCGAGTAATATTTTTCGGCTAATTTGGTTGTTAAAACCGCTCTGTAACCACAAGGATCGGAATTTGGATCGGAACGGCCAAAAGCAACATCATCTTTCATCAGTATCTCATACCAGTTATTTTCATTTATTTTTCTGCTATACCTCGAATTTTCTTGATATATGATTGCCATTTCATTGCCTGCAAATTTAATATTCCAATCGGCATATTCGGGTATTAACAAATTATCAATGACTTTATAATCAGCAGAAGCCATTACATCACAATCTTTGTTTAAATCAGTTATTTTTCTGGCGCATTTTCTGCTTCCGGCTGATTCCATTATTACATCAATGTCGGGATTTTCTTTTTCAAATTCCTCAGCAATTTCTTTAAAAGGAACCGAAAGACTTCCTGCATGAAAAATTATTAATTCCTTTTCCCTCTTTTTATTATTTATACATCCTGCAATAATCAAAAATATTATTATTAACAGCTTTAATTTGTAAGAAAAAAATTTCATTCTATTTGAACATTTTTTAATTAATAGAACACGGATGACACGGATTTAACAGATTTTCACTGAAAAATAAATCTGTG
>CBDUSJ010000139.1:0-6707 GCA_965369845.1 uncultured bacterium
CTGCAAACTATTCGTATCGCAAAGTGTTGATTGGATTTGTTGAAGCGGCTTTTAATGCAATAAAAAACACCGTTAACAGTGCGATAATTATCGAAATGAATCCTGCCAGAATAAATATTTCAAAACTTATATTTACCGGATATGCGAAATTATGAAGCCATCTGCTCATAAAATAATATGCCACAGGCCATGCGATAATATTTGCTATTAAAACAAGTCGGACAAAACTAACTGACAGACGAAAGATCAAATTGCCGGTGGTTGCACCAAAAACTTTACGCACCCCTATTTCTTTGGTTCTTTGCTCGATCGTAAATGATGATAGCCCGAATAAACCAAGACATGCAATTATGATAGTCAGAACTGTAAAATAAGTAAAAATCCGGGCTAATTTTTCTTCGTTTGAATACAATTCGCTGAATGAATTGCTCAGGAAAAAATAATCGAAAGGCTTGGAGGGTTCAAACTGCATCCATTTTTCTTCCAGCGCTTCGATGGTTTCAGGCATATTTTGGGCTTCGGTTTTTATAAGAAGTGTGTTTTTTCTTTGCGGGTCTAATATAAATATCATTGATTCGATAGGTTCGCGTAGGGATGAAAAATGAGAATCTTCAACAAGGCCGATAACAGTATATTTGTTTTCTTCGTTTCTTTCGCCAATGTAGATCCGTTTTCCGACAGGATCTTTCCAACCGGCCTTATTTGCAAGCGTTTCATTTATCAGGATTTTCTTTTCCTCCGTTTTTCCGTCGATCGAAAAATTTCTTCCTCTTAAAAGTTTCATCTCCAAAGTTTCAATATAATCTTCATCTATTGATATTAAAGCAACAATCCATTGATTAGACTCGCTGCCTGTACCTTCGGGCGAACAGCCCCATTTTCCAATCTGGGTTCCCGGATAATTGGAAGCAAATGAAACTGATTTTACCTGTGGCAGCCTTAGAAATTCATTTTTCATTGCCTTGCGCTCAACTGCTGTTTTGTTTTCTCTGAGAGGTACAATAATCACTTGTTCTTTTTCAAATCCAGTATAGATATTTTTAAGGTAATGAAATTGCTGGATAATAATTATTGTGGAAATAATAAGTGTTATAGAAATAAAAAACTGAAAAATCACAAGTGCATTTCTGAAAAACGACCTTCCCGCCCCTGATTGGATACGTCCTTTTATCACAACAATCGGCTGAAAAGATGAAAGATAAAATGCCGGGTATAAACCCGCAAAAACTCCAACAAAAAAGGCAAAAATGAAAAGGAATATCACAAACGGCCAGTTTTGTAAATTAAGAAACACAAGATTTTTTCCTGTAAGTTCGTTGAAAGTAGGTAGTGCAATTTCAATTAGTATCATGCTTATTAACAGCGCAAAAAACGAAAGCATAACCGATTCGCCAATAAACTGAATTATTAGATCGCTCTTGTTTGCGCCGAGAGTTTTTCTCAATCCTACCTCTTTAGCCCTTTTTGTTGAACGTGCAGTGGCAAGATTGACAAAATTGATACAGGCAATGATCAGGATAAATATTGCAATGGCAAGGAAAATATAAACATAATTAATATCACCGTTGGTTTGTAGTTCGCCCAAAAGATGCGAATGAAGATGGATTTTTTTCAATGGCTGAAGATAAGGGTCAAACCTGATACCCTGAGCAGCAAGTGTGTCAAGGTTTTCTCCCATCCGTGACGAAATAAATTCAGGGAGTTTTTCTTCAAGTTTCTGATGATCATAATTTTCAATGATCTGAATATAAGTTAAAAAATTCATCGACCCCCATCTGTCGAGCCTTTCGGCAAAAGGAAAATCACGAAGGGTTTTGAAAGAGATAATAAGATTGAAATCGATGTGTGAATTGTCGGGCGGGTCTTCTACAATCCCGGTTACCATCAAGTTATACTTGTCGTTGTAGCGAACAATTTTCCCAAAAGGGTCTTCATCACAGAAAATTTTTTTAGCAGTTGATTCGGTAAGAACGAGTGAATATTTTTCTGAAAGGGCTGTAAAAGGATTCCCTCTCAGCATTTTAAAAGAAAAAATATGAAAAAATCCTGTGTCTGCATAGATCAGTTTATTTTCATAGAATTTCCTGTCGTTGTATGAAATCAGCACGGATTCGTTTTCGCTGTCCAACCTGGTGGCTTTTACAACTTCGGGAAAACATTTTTCCATTTCCGGGGCAAGCGGGCCTGCAGATACTGCAACATTTAAAAAATCTTCATTTATCTGCGCCTCAACGGCAACACGATAAATATTATCCGCATTTCTGTGAAAATTATCGTAACTGAATTCATGATTTATAAAAAGTATTATCAGAATAAAACAAGCCATCCCAATAGCAAGGCCCGATATGTTGATGAGAGAATAAAATTTTTGCCTCCTGATATTTCTGAAAGCAATTTTTATGTAATTATAAATCATCAGGATACAAATTTAGTAAATTTCGGATATGATTTTATTTGAAGATCAGCTTATCTTTTCCACCAAAAGTATTATAAGACGATATTATCACTTTTTCTCCCGGCTCGATACCTTCCATTACTTCGTAAAAGTTGGTGTTTTGCCTGCCGATTCGGATATCTCTTTTTACAGCATAATCTCCTGATACATCAACAACATAAATCCAGTTGCCTCCGGTTTCCTGAAAAAAACCGCCGCGTTTAATAATAATCGCATCAACCGGCCTGCTGAATTTAAGACGTAACTGAACAGTCTGCCCACGTTTTATACCTTTAGGTTCTTTGCCGGTGAATTGCAAATCAACCTGAAACGAGCCGTTGGTAACATCGGTGTAAATCTTGCTGATTGCTAACTGGTAAGTTTTTCCTGCAAAATTAAATTCGGCTTCCTGCCCGATTCTTACAGTAGAAATATAACGTTCGTCAATGTTTGCCCTAAGTTTAAAACCATCCTTCATGACGTCTATCTGCCCGAGATGTTCACCTGCCGATGTAGTCTCGCCAATTTCCACACTGAATGAAGATAATTTTCCTGCTGCGGGAGATTTTATTAATAGATTTTCAAGGTTCTTTTTCAAAAGGTCAAGGTTATTATACATTCTGTTGATGGAACTGTTGATCTGGCCGGTTTGTTCCACCATCGAAACAGAATCGAGTTTCTGGAGTTGAATTGAAATTTTCAATTGTTTTACTGTAAAATGGTAATCGCGTTCAGCATCCTCAAACTCCTGAACCGAAATAAGAGAATCTTTATAAAGTTGTTTTTTTCTTTCAAAATCTATTTTCACCTTGTCGATCTCCGATTCGAGCTGGACAATTTCTTTTTGCCGGATGAACTTATTTCGCTCAAGGCTTATCTTTGAATTAAGTAGATTATTGATTGCATCATACATTCGTGTTTCCTGATCCATATAACGCAATTCCATGTCAGCATTCAATAGTTTCAGGATTACGTCGCCCTTTTTTAGAATTGCGCCATCTTCAACAAAAACCTTTTCCACAATTCCACCCTGAACGGCATCGATATAAATTGTTGTCCTGGGATACACAACCCCGTCAACGGGTATAAATTCCTGAAACCTGTCCAGCTTTACCGTAGCAAAGGATAACTGCGATGAGTCAACATACAACCTGCTATGCTTATCCCTGAAAAAGAGAAGATAAAGAATAAATAATGCAAATGCAGAAATTCCCGCAATGGTTAAAATCTTCTTAGCTGTCCATTTCTTTTTTTTAATGATCCTATCCATAAATATTTTTTTTCGTTCTATTCTAATATTATGCCATTAATCATAAAAAATTGTATTTCAACATTTAACAAACGTTAAGAAAAAAACAGCAACTTTATCTGTTCAAAAACGTTCATTTTTTTGTACAGATACGAACATTCTTTTTATTTTAGCCATTGTAATAAAACACAAATATTATGAATAAGGCAGACGCAAAAATTCTTATAGTTGACGATGATCAGGATGTGTTGCTTGCAGCGAGATTGTTTTTAAAGCAACATATCAAAATTGTTCATACTGAAAAAAACCCGGAAAATATTCCTTCATTACTCAAAAATGAGAATTATGATGTCATACTACTTGACATGAATTTTTCGAGAGATGCAACAAGCGGTAAGGAAGGATTTTACTGGCTAAATAAGATATTGGAGACAGACCCTGCTGCTGTGGTAATATTTATTACCGGATACGGAGATATCGAACTTGCCGTTCAGGGTATCAAGGAAGGGGCAACCAATTTTATTCTGAAACCCTGGGATAACAAAAAGCTTCTTGCCACAATACAGGCAAACCTGAAGGTAAGAAGTTCGAAGCAGGAACTTGAAGAACTGAGAGCAAAACAAAAAGTACTGATTGCCGATCAGAATCAGGCGTACGGGAATATGATCGGTAATTCAATCGCGATGCAAAATGTGATGATAACCGTTAATAAAGTTGCCGCTACTGATGCAAATGTGCTGATTCTCGGGGATAACGGAACCGGAAAAGAGTTGATTGCCCGCGCTATCCATAAAGCGTCAAAACGTCGTGAGGAAGTTTTTATCAGTGTTGACCTTGGGGCAATAAGTGAAAGCCTTTTTGAAAGTGAATTATTCGGTTATAAAAAAGGAGCCTTCACCGACGCAAAAGAAGACCGCGCCGGCAGGTTCGAGGCTGCTTCAAAAGGCACTATTTTCCTTGATGAAATTGGCAATTTATCGTTTAGCCTGCAATCGAAATTGCTCTCCGTAATTCAGAGCAGAAAAGTTGTCAGGCTTGGTACAAATAAAGAGATCGCGATTGACGTACGGCTAATCTGCGCTACAAATATGCCGCTCTACCAAATGGTAAAAGAAAGTAAATTCCGCCAGGATCTTCTTTACAGGATCAATACCGTTGAAATTGTTGTTCCGCCACTCAGAGACCGCATCGACGATATTCCTTTGCTCGTTGAACATTTTCTTGGTGTTTACTGTAAAAAATATAAAATGCCATTTAAAAGAATAAATACTTCCACACTCAAACGGCTTGAAAAACATCATTGGCCTGGTAATATCCGCGAATTACAACATGCTGTTGAAAGGGCCGTAATAATGAGTGAAACGAATATTCTTCAGCCGCAAGACTTTTTCCTTTCACAAATGGACGAACATGGCGGTGAATTACATGCGGAAAATTACAATCTTGAAGAAACGGAAAGGATGCTGATAAGGAAAGTGATTGACAAACATGGTGGAAATATCAGCAAGGCTGCCAAAGAACTCGGCCTGACAAGAGCATCACTTTACCGCAGAATTGAAAAATATGGTCTTTAAAAATTTTCGGTTCAACGTCATTATCAGGGTTATTCTGATAATAACCTCTGTACTTTTACTTGTTTATTTATTTTTCAATACAAGGTATTCCGTAAGCGCATTTATTCTTTTATTGCTCATCATTTTCCTGATTTATTCCCTGGTTATGTATGTTGAGCAGACAAATAAAAAACTCACCGGCTTCCTTCAAAGTATCCGTCATGCCGACTTTTCGAGCTCTTTTTCGGAACATGGGCTGGGCAAAAGTTTTGATGAACTGAACAATGCTTTTAATGAAATAATTTCCGAGTTCAAAAAATACCGCTCCGAAAAAGAGGAGCACCTGAATTATTTGCTTACCGTTGTTCAGCACATCAGCATCGGGATAATTGCTTTTAAGTCCGATGGCAAAGTTGACCAATATAACAAAGCGATTACCAGTCTTCTAAAAATTAAACATCTCAGAAATATTAATGATCTTGCTAAGGTTAAAACGGATTTGCCGGAGAGATTACTAAAAATGAGAGCCGGTGATAAAACTCTTGTTAAAATTTTTATTGATGACGAATTACTTCAGATAGTGATTCATGCCACGCAGTTCAGGATGCGCGGAGAAGAATTTACGCTGGTTTCGTTACAGAATATTCATAACGAACTTGAAGAAAAAGAAATTGAATCGTGGCAAAAACTTATCCGTGTCCTCACGCATGAGATCATGAATTCCATTACACCGATTTCATCACTTGCAGGCACAGTAAGAGGTATGCTTCTTAACGAGGATAATAATGATCTTGAATTGAACGAACTTGACGATGAGGAAATTGAAGGTGTTCAGAGCGCCTTGAACACAATTGAGAAAAGAAGTCGGGGATTGCTCAATTTTGTAGAAATTTACCGCAATCTTACAAGAATACCCAAACCGAATTTCAGGTATATTCCCGTAAGGCAGGTTTTTAATAACGCCGAATATTTGCTTAAACCAAAAATTGTTAAGCTAAAAATTGATTGCAGGTATAAAATTTTTCCCGATGATCTGATGTTTACCGCCGACCCTGATCTGATCGACCAGGTAATTATAAATATTTTGTTAAACGCTGTTGATGCTGTAAAAGATAAAGACCAGCCAAAAATATCTATGATTGCAGCCGATGTAAACGGAAGGATAAAAATAGAAGTTAGAGATAATGGTTATGGGATAAAACCGGATATTATGGATAAAATATTCATGCCCTTTTTTACTTCCAAAAAGCACGGATCGGGGATAGGTTTAAGTTTGTCGAGGCAGATAATGCATCTTCACAAAGGCACCATCTCGGTTAGATCAAAACCCGGTGAAGGCACAGTATTTATACTTACTTTCTGATTTTCCGAAAAAATTTTTGTTTCAATTTATTTCATTAATTTTTTGGGGGTGATGATTAATAAAACACTAATACGTTAAATAAACTAAATTACGAAGATCTTTAGAACT